>JAFGRC010000015.1 GCA_016935355.1 Bacteroidales bacterium | reverse complement strand
CTTTTTTTTTGGTATTTGTTATGAATTACGTATTATTGCAGCAGAATTCCCATTTATATTCCATCTTAAGTTAGCACTGCATTCCAGATAAGTTGATTCATCATTCTTGTTTACATGCGTAATTGGATTTATGTTTAAGATAATACTTCATTATTAATTCTCACAACACATATGTATGATATTTTAGAGCTTAACAAGAAATTGCTGCCTGAGCTCAAGGAGATTGCCAAACAATTAAATATTAAGAGGTCTGATACTTTAAGGAAACAGGACCTTATTTATAAAATCCTTGATCAACAGGCAATACTTGCCATTGAGTCCAGGAAAGGCGAAAAGAAACCTCAAACGGAATCGTCGTTTGGTACGGAAGGCAAAAGAAGGGGACGCCGGCCAAGACGTCCGGAACCCCCAATTCCGGCTAACAAGGCAAGCAAACCTGGTGATGAAAGTAAAACGGTTTCAAAACCCGCCGAAAATAAACCATTTGAAAGGAAAATGCCGGAACATTACAAGCGAAATGAGCATACGGGAAGGGCAATGGAATTTAGTCCCCATGGCGGGAAAGAAAAGGCAAGCAGGGAAGAATTTCAGGCCAAAAGCACAATTACAGCATATCCAAGGGACAACAAACCGAATGCTATTGAAGAGGTTATCCCTCCTGAACTTGAAGTAGATGATACAATAAATTCGGGAACTGTTCCGGCAGATATAGAAAAGGATTCTCAGGTCACCGAAGCAAAACCCCGACAGGAAAATCTGCACAGAGTATCTTTTGAAAAAAAATCACAGGGTCAGGACAAGATCAATGAATTCGACGGAATCATAACCTGTCAGGGAGTACTTGAAATAATGCCCGATGGTTACGGATTTCTTCGTTCTTCGGATTATAACTATCTGAACTCCCCGGATGATATTTATGTTTCCCAGTCACAAATCAAGCTTTTTGGACTGAAAACAGGAGATACGGTAACGGGGACGATCAGACCGCCAAAAGAGGGTGAAAAATATTTTCCACTGATCAAAGTGCTGGAGATAAACGGACGAAATCCTGATTTTATACGTGACAGGGTACCTTTTGATTATTTAACGCCATTGTTCCCAAACCAGAAATTTACACTTTTAAAGCATGGGGAGAGGCCCAATCTTTCAGTACGTATTGTAGACATGTTCACACCGATAGGAAAGGGACAAAGGGGTCTTATTGTTGCACAGCCGAAGACAGGAAAGACCATTCTTCTGCAGGATATCGCCAATGCCATTGCTTACAACCACCCGGAAGCTTACCTGATTATCCTGCTCATCGATGAGCGGCCTGAAGAAGTTACGGAGATGGCCAGGAATGTTAGGGGTGAGGTCGTGTCATCTACATTCGACGAACCGGCTGAAAGACATGTACGCGTTGCAAATATTGTCATTGAAAAAGCCAAAAGGCTTGTTGAATGCGGTCATGATGTTGTGATCCTGCTTGATTCCATAACAAGGCTTGCAAGGGCATTTAATACGATTGCCCCTGCATCCGGCAAGGTTTTATCGGGTGGCGTTGATTCAAATGCACTGCAAAAACCAAAGAGGTTCTTTGGTGCAGCCCGTAATATTGAAGATGGCGGGTCACTCACCATTATTGCAACAGCACTTACGGATACAGGATCAAAAATGGATGATGTGATCTTTGAAGAGTTTAAGGGAACCGGCAACATGGAATTGCAACTGGACCGTAAACTGTCCAACAGGCGTGTCTTTCCCTCAATTGATATAACAGCTTCCAGCACAAGAAGAGATGACCTGCTCCTTGACAAGAATTTCCTGAACAAGATCTGGATCCTCAGAAAATATCTTACTGATATGAATTCTATTGAAGCTATGGAGTTTCTTCGGGAACGACTTGCCAAAACCGACTCCAATGAGGAATTTCTGATCTCCATGAATGGTGAATAATTCTGCATTTATCCCGGGATGTATTTTTGCTGTTGATCATGCATAGCTTTGCATAGGATACAATGCTTATTTAAAATCAAAATGAATAACATCTGTATAACGAATTACGTATCAGATAATCTCTGATTTATTGTAATTTTGTACTTCATTTCGAAAATATCTGGTAAAACACTAAAATTTAACAAGTTAATATGTCGACAAAAAAAATTTATCTAACATGTGACGGTAATTATGCTGCTTCATATGTTGCTTATATGTTTAGCGAAGTAGCAGCAATTTATCCGATCACACCTTCATCGACCATGGCGGAAAATATTGATGAATGGGCAGCAAACGGAAGAAAGAATATATTTAATGAGGAGGTTAAAGTGGTTGAAATGCAGTCGGAGGCCGGTGCTGCAGGTGCCCTTCATGGGTCACTTCAGGCGGGGTCTCTTACCTCAACGTTTACTGCATCACAGGGATTGCTGTTAATGATTCCCAATATGTTCAAAGTATCCGGTGAATTATTGCCCGGTGTATTTCATGTCTCCGCACGCAGCGTTGCAGCACATGCACTTTCAATTTTTGGTGATCACAGTGACGTGATGAGCACGCGGCAAACGGGCTTTGCACTACTTGCAACAGGCAGTGTACAGGAAATAATGGATCTTTCCGGCGTAGCACATTTGGCTGCCATAAAATCGAGGATTCCTTTTCTTCATTTTTTTGACGGTTTCAGAACATCTGCCGAAATACAGAAAATTGAAGCCATGGATATGTCAGACATGGCAAAACTTATTGATTATAAAGCATTAAAAGGATTCAGAGACAGGGCTTTGAATCCTGAACATCCCGTAACCCGCGGAACAGCACAGAATCCTGACATTTTCTTTCAGAACCGGGAAGCTGCAAATCCTTTTTATGATGCAGTACCAGATATCGTTGAAAATTATATGAAGGAGATCTCAAAACTGACCGGAAGGGAATATGCTCCTTTCAGGTATTACGGAGCTCCCGATGCGGAAAATATTATAATCGCCATGGGATCGGTGACTGAAACTGCTCAGGATGTTGTCGATCATTTGAATGCCGGAGGCAGGAAAGTGGGACTGGTCATCGTGCACCTTTACAGACCTTTTTCAGTCAAACACCTTTTAAAAGTACTACCCGCGACGGTAAAAAGGATTACTGTCCTCGACCGTACAAAAGAGCCCGGGGCAAATGGAGAACCACTGTACCTTGATATTCGCAATGCGTTCTACGGAAAGCCGGATGCTCCCGTTATCCTTGGTGGACGTTACGGACTCAGTTCCAAGGACACCACTCCGGTGCAGATCATTACGGCATATGAAAACATGGAACTGAGCCAGCCCAAAAATCTGTTTACCATCGGTATTGATGATGATGTTACGAAACTGTCATTGCCTGTTAAGCCGGAAGTGAGCATATCGGACAAAAGCACATATGAGGCAAAATTTTATGGCATCGGATCTGACGGGACCGTAACGGCAAATAAAAACTCAATTAAAATCATTGGTGATACCACGGATAAATATGTGCAGGCATATTTTGCCTACGATTCCAAGAAATCAGGTGGAGCGACCGTTTCGCATCTGCGTTTCGGTGACAGACTGATCCGTGCGCCATACCTTGTAGGTACTCCGGATTTTGTTGCATGTCACGTACCTGCCTATCTGGACAAGTATGATATGTTAAAAGGTATTAAAAAGGGAGGGACATTTTTGCTGAACAGTATCTGGGATGCTCAAGAAACCAGGAACAGACTTCCGGATCATATCAAAAAGACGCTTTCTGAGAAAAATATAGGGTTTTATATCATTAATGCAACAAAAATTGCAGAAGATATTGGTCTCGGAAACCGTACCAATACCATCATGCAATCTGCGTTCTTTAAAATCTCCAATGTAATACTTTATGAAGATGCGGTGAAAGAAATGAGAAAGGCTATCGTTAAGACTTTCAGCCGCAAGGGTGAGGAAATTGTAAACATGAATATTGCTGCCATTGATCGTGGAGGCAATGTTGAAAAGGTTGATGTTCCGGCAGAATGGGCTGGCATTGAAGTTAAACTGAAGAAAGATAACCGCAACATTCCAGCATTTATAAAGGAAGTGGCGGAACCGATGAACATGTTAAGGGGAGATGAGCTTAAGGTAAGTGCTTTTACAGGACATGAAGATGGTACATTTCCTGCTGGTACCACGGTTTATGAAAAACGCGGTGTTGCCGTAAATGTCCCGGAATTGCAGCCCGAAAAATGCATCCAGTGCAACCAGTGCGCCTATGTGTGTCCCCACGCATGCATCAGACCATTTCTGCTCAATGAAGAGGAAATGAAAAACATACCGGAAGGAACAACTACACTGAAAGCTATCGGTAAAGGGTTGGAAGGCTTACAATACCGGATCCAGGTGAGTGTTCTGGATTGTACCGGTTGTGGATTGTGTGAGGATGTTTGTCCGTCCAAGGAAAAGTCTCTGATCATGAAACCACTGGGTTCCCAAATGGCCGAAGTTGACCGATGGGATTATATGTTTGAACATGTTTCATCCAAAGATCATCTGATTGAGATTGATAAGTCAGTTAAAAACAGCCAGTTTGCGCAGCCTCTTTTTGAGTTCTCAGGTGCATGCGGCGGTTGTGGCGAAACACCTTATATAAAGCTGATCACTCAGTTGTTTGGTGACCGGATGATCGTGGCCAATGCAACAGGTTGTTCTTCAATATACGGAGGTTCAGCACCTTCATCTCCCTATTGTATCAATAAGGAAGGAAAAGGTCCAGCCTGGGCCAATTCATTGTTTGAGGATAATGCAGAATACGGATTTGGTCTTGCTCTTGGTGTGAACAAAATGAGGGAAAGAATAGCACGTCTGATGCATGAATCCCTTCAGAATAAAAACGGTTTTTCAGAAAAAGTCCTTGATGCCTTTAAAGAATGGATCGAATCAAAAGATCTTGCAGCTTTATCCAAGACCGCATCAGTTAAAGTGACCGAAGCGTTATCCGGAGTGGACCATGCAGTGGCAAAGGAAATACTGGACCTGCAGCAATATCTTATCAAAAAGTCGGTCTGGGTATTCGGAGGTGACGGCTGGGCATATGATATCGGCTATGGCGGACTGGATCATGTAGTTGCATCAGGCGAAGATGTAAACATTCTCGTGCTGGATACTGAAGTATATTCCAATACCGGAGGACAGGCCTCCAAAGCCACTCCCACTGGTGCGGTGGCCAAATTCGCTGCCTCTGGTAAGAAAATCAGGAAAAAGGACCTTGGTGCAATGGTGATAACATATGGTTATGTGTATGTTGCCCAGGTTGCCATGGGCGCAAGTCAGAACCAGTTTCTGAAAGCATTGCGGGAAGCTGAGGCATATCCCGGCCCTTCATTGATCATTGCTTATTCGCCATGTATCAATCACGGTTTGAGGGCAGGAATGGAAAAATCACAGGAAGAACAAAAGCTTGCAGTGGCAGCCGGTTACTGGCATCTTTACCGGTACAATCCGCTGCTTGAAAAAGAAGGTAAGAATCCGCTTGAACTCGATTCAAAGGAACCTGACTGGAGCAAATTCCAGGAATTCCTGAATGGAGAAGTACGCTATACATCACTTAAGAAGGCATTCCCGAAAGAAGCGGAAGTATTGTTTGCAGCTGCAGAGGAAAATGCACGATGGCGTTACAACAGCTATAAACGACTGGCATCGATGGATTTTTCAAAGCAGGAAAGCTGATATAATGTTGAATAAAACCAGGAGGCTGTCTCAAATTGCGGCAGCCTTTTTTTATTTTATTATTTTTGCATATAAATTTTAACGTCTTGGGCAGAATACTGGCAATTGATTACGGACGAAAACGGACAGGAATCGCGGTGACCGATCCTTTGCAGCTGATTGCAAACGGTCTGACAACGGTTCATTCATCCGAAGTGTTGACATTTCTTACTGAATATTTCGGAAAAGAAACTGTGGATACCGTTGTTGTGGGGTATCCCAAAAAAATGAACAATTTGCCCTCTGAGGCGGTTAAATATATCGAGCCTTTTGTCAGAAAACTTAATAAAACATATCCTGATAAAGATGTTGTCATGATGGATGAACGGTTCACATCAAAATTGGCTGTCCGGTCAATGATCGAAGGTGGTGCAAAGAAGAAAACAAGGCAGAATAAAGGAATTGTTGACATGGTCAGCGCAACGATCATCCTGCAATCGTATCTGGAAATGAGAAGTAATAAGATATTAAAATGAACCTGAGATGGTCTATCCGATAGCAGTATATGGTTCACCGGTGCTCAGACAGGTTGCGAAGGAGATTGACCGGAATTATCCTGATCTTGAACAGCTGATTGCGGATATGTTTGAGACCATGTACAAATCAGACGGTATGGGTCTTGCTGCACCACAGATCGGTATTTCGATCAGGCTGTTTATTATGGACCTGACCTCGCTTGAAGAAGAAGATGCTTCGTTGAAAGACTTTAAAAAGGTATTCATCAATGCAAAGATCGTTGAATATGATGGTGACATATGGACCATGAATGAAGGATGCCTCAGTTTTCCCCTGCTGAGGGAAAATGTGGACCGCAAAAACAGGATCAGAATCCAGTACTATGATGAAAACTGGAAATTTCATGATGAGTACCTGGAAGGTTATAAAGCCAGGGTCGTCCAACACGAATACGACCATATCAAAGGGATCCTGTTTGTCGATCTTATCCCGCCTTTGCGCAAAAAGCTCATCAAAGGAAAGCTTAACGATATCACCAGATGCAAAGTTGATGTCAGCTATCAGATCAGGTTAATGAAATAACAAAACACCCCTCAACACCCCGGTGGGTATAATGGATATAACCTGTTCTTTTGATTCACAGGGAACAATATTATTCATCCAGACCGGCAACTGCAAAACTGTTTTCGTCAAGACCTGAGCCTGTCTGGAATTTATCTATTGTCAGGATCGATTTTCGACCTGTTTGCACATTGGACACTTCCATTTGAAATGCAAAATACTTTCCATTTTCCTGTTTGCGGTAATCATTCAGGAGCATGATCTTGAAAAGGTCATCATCACCGTCATAATATTCCACCTTTAATGTCAGGTAACCGGTCTGTCCAATCCAGGCAATTTTTTTACTGAAACCGTTTTCATCCTCCAATTCATCATTGATGCAGACAGATTCAAGTTTCCAGCAGGTCTTACCACTTATGATATCAGTTCCCAGCAGCCTGTATGTAAAATTATCCAGTACGGGCCGCGCCATATCGGCATTTGAAAACTCCGATCCCATAAAGCTGTTTCCTTTTTCACTGCTGATGATGCGGCGGGTCTTCCGGAGGGCCGGCATATAAATCCACATATCACTTGGTTGTTCTTCGTATTCATATACCAGCATGGCAGTTCCTTTTACATCGGCCGGAGCAAGGAAGCGGATCAGTGTTTTTGTGGTTTCATTGAATTTCCTTGTGGCGTTGGCAATCTGACGGATGCGTTCGTTTCCCCTGTTGTCAATGATTCTAAGGGTGGCAGCCATTTCCATGGATGTAAAATCCACGGCATTTGCGGCATTTTCGGCAATCTGACGTGCATTCTGGGCATAAAGCCCGTGAGATGACAATGCCATAAGAGTCAGAATACTTATAATTGCTTTCATATTAAAAGATTTAAAGGTTTATACATTTGTTGCATTGTTGTTTTTATAAAGAAATTTTGGTTTGAGTACGATGCTTAATGCCGGAACCAGTGTCAACGCGCAAAAAAGACAGAGCAACAGCGAAAAAATGATCAAAAACGCAAATGCCTTTAAAATGGTGATACCCGAAAGGAACAACACTGCGAAACCGGTGATCACTGAGAATGCATTGATGGCGATGCCCCGGCCCGTTGTATTCAAAGTATGAATAACTGCCTGTTCATGTGACTTCCCCTGTTTTATTTCTGATTTAAGCCTCCAGAAAAGGTGTATGGTGTAATCGACTCCGATACCGATGGCAATTGATGACAGGAGCGATGTGCCAATATCGAGCCTGATACCAAGCCAGCCCATCAGTCCGAAATTACAAACCAGTGTAAAAAGAAGGGGCAGACTGCCGAGCAGTCCGGCAACCGGCGACCGGAAAATGATCGCCAGCAAAAGTAGAATGGCAGCCAGGGCGAAGATAAGCGAGTTCAGCTGTCCCGTTACAATCGACTCGGACATCTGTTTCTCAACCAGCGAATTACCGGCCTCCACTCTGAAATTCGGGTCGGAAGCTGTAAGGTCCCTGATTTTACCGGTGATCCGGTTGAATGTTCGCATGTCTCTTGCTGTAAACTGAATGTTCATCAATGCCTTAGTGTAGTCAAAATCGACCAGCTGCTCAAAATCATCGGGATCACCGCTAAACATATAGAATTCGATATATTGCGCAACGGCAGCCCGACTGTCGGGTATGGTATCGTATAAGTGATCTCCCGGATCATTCATTGCCCTGCTGATCAGTTTGATAACGGTTGCCAGAGAGGTTACGCTCCTGATTTCAGGTTCCTGCTCAAGCTCTTGCTCATACGTGTCCATACGCCTGAGCAATTGCGGATCTTTGATGTCCCCTTCGAAGAGCAGGCTGACATAACGGGTTCCTCCAAAATTTTGATCGGCTATCCGTGTGGATGTTCTTAAGTCGTGTTTTCGCGGCATCATGTTCTCAAAGTTGATGCTCACTTTTAGCCGGAATATGCCTGCTCCTGCAAGGACAAAGAAAACGACGAAGAACAGTATCACCGGTCTGGTTTTCCGGGTAGCCACCTTGCCCGACCACAATAGCATGCGGCTGACGACGGTCTCTTTTTTTCTTTTTTTGATATTTGACGGTTTGCCTTTTTGCATGCCTGACATAACCGCTGGAATGAACGTCAGGCTGAAGACAAGCGCAAATGCTATACCTGCAGCAGAAACGATCCCCATTTGTTTGGCGGGTAGCATGATGTGGGTTACCAGTCCGAGTATCCCGATTATTGTGGTCAGTGCTGTTAATATTATGGGTTTGCTTAAACGCTGCAGGATATGATGAACAATGGATTTCATTGAAAGACCCGGATCATTGCCATTTAATTCCTGGTAAAGCGATATCATGTGTACACCATAGTTATTGGCGACAGCGATCATCAGAATAGGAACCAGAATGGCAACGATACTATAATCCCAGTCCAGAAAGGGCATAAGGCCCATTGCAATGACAAGGGACATGCTGACCACGGAAAGCGGAAGCAATACGCCCCGTTTTTCACCAAAGGAAACATAAAGTAATATGATCATGATCAGCAAGCCCAAAGGCAGCAGAATGACGAGGTCACGTAGGGCAATTTTCTGTATCTCGTGGCGGAAGTAGGGCATACCATTGATGTACACCTTTTCTTCGCCGGGAATCAGCTCCAATTTTTCCCTGATGATTTCAATTACCTCAGCATCCGGGATGCCTTCTTCAGGATTCAGCATGATCAGTGCATACCGGAAATTCTCTGAAACAACCAGTCTGAATGCCAATTCATTATTGCGCAGTCGTTCACGCAACTCCTCACGTTCAATTTCAGTACCGGGAATATGGTCGACAGCCGGTTCTACGATCATCATTCCCGATTCACTGCGAATGTCCTTGATATCGAACAATGAGATGATGTAATCAAACTCGCTCATATTCCTGAAGGCTTTACTCAGATTTTTGAGTCGTTCAAGCGTATTCCGGGAGAGTATATCGGGAGCTTCAACAATGACCAGTACCGGATCCGTTTTCCCGAATGATTTTTCAATTGTATCCAGTTTCACTTTTGCCGGAATATCGTCTGAAAGATAAGCGTTCAGATCGGGGTCAATCTTTGCCTTTCTCAATGGTAAGAGCATGATCAGCGTGATCACGACCGGTATTATGATATACCAGAGCCTGTATTTAATGATGTTGTTTTTTGGTGCCATGCTACTCCGTATCAGAAACTTACTTTAAACTGCAGAAATACACCATTCATCAATTCTTTTGCCTTGTAAAAAACGGAGCCCTCCTCACCATGCATGAAGTTTACTCCGGTCCGGAAGGACAAATGGTCTGTGATACTCCAGTTCAGGGAAGGACGGATCATGTATTCATCGCTGGTAAGGTTGTAGTAAGCCGATAATTCAACCCGGACCACCTCATAGTTGAAATACCTGCTGAATGAGACGAACAGGGCATGGTGGTATTTTTCCTGCTGATTGAAAATTTTCCTGTTGAAAAGTGCCGATTCATAGAAAATGTTTTCGCCTGCATAGGCCAATACCTGCAACGGATCTTCCGGGTCATGCAATACTGGCTTTTGCAGTTCACTGAATTCAGGTATGAACTTACCTGCATATTGAAAGATTGTTTTGATTTTCCCAAAATCGTGCTCCAAACCAGCCACATAGTAAATATCGGGAAAGGGGATATGCATGTGGTTTTCATAATCATGTGTGGCAGTCACGGCTGCTTCACCCCTGATGATCCATGTCCCCAGCGGCAGGGCAATATCGGCCCCGAAGACATTTTTTTTGTAGTAACCCGACTGGTAAATGATTTCCGGGATCTCCTGCATGAGATCCATTTTCCTTATAAAGAAGCCATAAAAAGGATCATAACCATGAAAAAAGGACAGGGAGAAACCGGCTTTAGGAAATTCAAAATTCAGACGGGCTGCAAGTGCACTGTTGTCGATTGTCGCATCAGGCCGGTCCGCTGCTGCAAAGCTGACTCCTGTCCCCATATCGAACAGGTCATAACGGTAAACAGAAGGTTTGTAAAAAGGAACGGCAAGAAGTTCCAGCTCAACTGCCGGTGTGAACCTGTATTGAATACGCATCATGAAATTGGATATGATCTGGTCATCCTGCTCCGCTGTCATCAGGAAATAATCATTCGGATTGATGTTGTTGGTAGGATTGTAACCGTCCGTCCTTCCCCATTTAACGATCTGGTTTCCAAGAAGTAAAGTGAGTCGGTTACCATAATAGCCGGCATAAGCTTCTTTCAACTGGAGGTGAAATGCCTGCTGATCGAATTGCAGTCCCTCACGAATCCGAAAGTCGGCATACAGCAATGACCTGTCATGTTTCCATGATCCCTGCACAGCAAGCTCACCAAATAGTGTGTTAAAATGATAATCTTCAGAACCTCCAAAAAATGAACCCCTGACATACCCGTTCCATTCGACGGAAGAAAGCTGTTCATCCTGTTCTTCCAAAAGTTCTGAAAAAAGATTCTGGGCTTGATTCGTATAGAATTTAAAAGTCAGGATTACCAAAAGAATAAATTTTGCAGCTGGTAGTTTCATGTGTATATAATTTTATTTTTAGTGGTCACATGTAGCCTTCATGTTTGCAAATTATATTATTCGCTGGCGCTCATGAGATCGTTTTACTAAGTTCATGCTTGTTTACTCACTTAGTTCGTGAGATCGCTTTGCTAAGTTGTGTCTGCAAAACATGGAGGGTTCATAACATCATTCTTAATGATACCTGAAAGTTACCATTTGCATGGGCTGTGATGGTTTTTTGCGCGCAATCCGGACAAGTTGTTCAGGTACGGACTTTGTGCCGGAATGTTCGGAGTGGTCAAAACGGAGTAAGGATATGTCAAATTAACCTTATGAACAAAGGACAGTCGTGAATACTACTGCGGCGGATTTCCGGCATTCATGCCGAAGGGATTGCTGTTGAAAGCCATCATCCGGCCGGAACTGTATAGGGTTCATTCCTTTGTGCTTTTATACTGTGCGGGAGTATATCCGGTTATGCTTTTGAATACTGAAAAGAAGGTCGATTTGCTGTTAAAGCCGCAGTCATATCCAATGGCTTCAATTGAAAAATGCTTTTGCCGGGGATCTTCAAGTTTCTTCTTGACAGCTTCGACGCGGTATTCATTCACAAGCTGATAGAAGTTCCTGTTGAGATCGGTATTGATAACCTCAGTAAGTACATGTCTCGAAATATTGAGCATTTCAGACAATTTGCCCATTGTCAGTTCCGGATCAAGGTAGGGTTTTTCCTTTTCAAAGAATTCATTGATCTTCTTTTTGATTTTTGCTTTATAAGAAGGTTGCAATCTGGATTTCAGATATTTTTCACTGCCGTTTTGCATTTGCAAATGTGTATGTTCAAAGATGGTTTGCTGTTTCAGTCCATAAAATCCCAGTATATATGTCAGCAACAGAAGTGCCGAGTATGTAAACACCGGTATCAGTCCTTCCCTTCCTGTGAAATAATTGGCGAATCCCATTGCCACAGTGCTGCTCCAGAAAAAGATGTAAAATACGAGCAGGAACAGGATCCATGTAATCATTTTATAACTGTCAATGGTTGAGAATTCGTCCAGAAGATTGATCCTGTGCCGGTGGACTTTAATAATGCTGAGCAGCGAATAACATACCCATGATATAAATGCTCCGGTTGCAAAGAGCAGACGAAACCACAAATTGGCATCACCTGCTGTAAAGAAAGGGATCGCACGGATTTCTTTGATAAAATATGCCATGCTTTCGAAAAATATATAAGGCAGAAGGTGGAACAACTGAATCCATCTCAGCGAAAATTTCTTATCCGTTAAGGAAAGAATGTACAGATAAAGTGCAGGATTAAACAGGAAAAACGGATTTGAAAGCAGGTATTCCTCACCGAAAACATGCCTGTCAATGCCGAATGTGGTAAACTCAAACGCCATCAGGAAAAGCCATGCAGAAAGCAGTTTATCGGAAGTGCTTCTGTTGACTTTTGCAGTTATGAGTATACCCGCAAAAAGTGCCGTTGAGCATCCGATCCAGGCTATTGTTTCCATAATTCCAAAAGTAATAAAAAAGCCGAATCGATTTACCGCTGGCTTGTTCCTGGTCCGGAGGTAATGCCATCAGGTAATGCCATGATCAAGCATGGCGTTTGCCACCTTCAGGAAACCTGCAATGTTAGCTCCTTTAACATAATCCACATATCCGTCGGAACGTTTTCCGTGTAACAGACAGGTGGCATGTATGGCCCGCATGATCTGGTTCAGGCGTGAATCAACCTCTTCTGCGGTCCAGTGCATTTTCATAGCATTTTGTGTCATTTCCAGTCCGGAAACGCAAACCCCGCCTGCATTCGCTGCTTTTCCCGGTCCGAATAAAAGCCCGTTCTGCTGTATGATTTCCAGAGCAACCGGCAATACAGGCATGTTGGCTCCCTCGCATACACAAATACAACCATTGTTCACGAGATTCAGTGCATCCTGTTCGTTAAGCTCATTCTGCGTGGCACAGGGGATGGCTATATTGCACGGAATTTCCCAGGGGTGCCTGTCCTTTATGAAGGCTGCATTTTTAAACTTACGGGAATAAGGTTCAACTATATCATCGTTGGAGGCACGCAATTCAAGCATATAATCTATTTTGCTCCCACTAACGCCTTCTTCGTCGTACACATAGCCATCAGGACCGGAAAGTGTTACTACCTTTGCTCCCAGTTCATTGAGCTTTTTTACTGCTCCCCATGCCACATTGCCAAATCCGGATACAGTCACTATTTTGTCTTTCAGATTTTCACTTCGTGTTGACAGCATTTCGCGGGTAAAATACACAGCACCGTAACCGGTCGCTTCGGGTCTGATCAGACTGCCTCCCCAGTTTAAACCTTTACCCGTCAATATACCACCGTAATGGTTCGTGATTTTTTTATGCATACCATAGAGGTAACCGATCTCACGTGTGCCGACTCCGATATCGCCTGCAGGCACGTCGGTCTCAGGTCCGATGATTTTCCACAATTCCAGCATGAACGCCTGACAAAAACGCATGATCTCGGTATTTGACTTTCCCTTTGGCTGAAAATCGGATCCTCCTTTACCGCCGCCAATGGGCAAGGTAGTCAGACTGTTCTTGAAAATCTGCTCGAATCCCAGGAACTTGAGGATGCTCAGGTTAACGCTTGGATGGAAACGCAGTCCACCTTTATAAGGACCCAGAGCATTGTTGAACTGAACGCGATAGCCGCGGTTTACATGAACATTACCTTCATCATCCATCCATGGTATCTTGAAGGTCAGAATGCGGTCGGGTTCAACCAGTCGCTCTATGATGCCGGCTTTCTCAAACTGGGGATTGCGGCTGACAACCTCAGCAATGGAATCCAGTACTTCATGCACTGCCTGCAGATATTCGATCTCACCCGGATTCTTTCTTTCAAGATCCTGTATGATTTTATTTACATCCATAACCATGAATTTGATTGATACACTAAAGTTGAACAAAAAATATCAACCATACCATGATAAATTTCAATTCTTTTTGCAACAATACGGGGACTGAAACATAAAAGATATCCTCAACTTATTCGTGCATTTGACCGACAACACCATATAATAATGTTTCGCATTGAATTGAATAATAAGGATCTATGTTGGTTAATGTGAAGTTTTCTTTCTTTTCATGATTTCCATGATCTGATCCCGGAAGGGGATGGATGGGAGGCCTCCCGGTCGGGATAAGGAATATGAGCATGCTGCATTGGCTAACAAAACAGCTTCATAGAAGTTCTTGTCCTCTGCGAGTCCTACTGCCAGGACACCGTTAAAAACATCATTCATTGCGGTGGTATCAACCGTTTTTTGTTTAAATGCAGGAACATGCTCGGCGCCTCCGTTGTCAATCACCATGGCCCCTTTTGTTCGCATGGTTATGATGACCCTGTCAAGGCCGCGTTCCAGAAGAATTCTTCCTGCCAGTTCTGCGGACCGTTCATCTGTAATATTGATACCGGTGAGTAATTCAGCTTCGGCAGCATCGGGAGTCAGTACTGAAATGGACTGAAGCAGGTCATCACTGACCGGCAGGGCGGGCGAGGGATTCAGGATGATTTTCTTATTGTTCAGTCTGGCCAGTTTTGCAGCATATTTTACGGTCTCAACCGGGATTTCCAGCTGCATCAGCAGGATATCGGATGCAAGAATCAGAGCCTTTGCATTGTCGATGTCTTCTTCTGAAATGTTCATATTTGCTCCGGGAGCCAGAGCAACAGAATTTTCACCGTTATTTGCAACCACACTATGGGCAATTCCCGTATAACTGTGAGAGTCTTTGATTACATGACTAACATTGATGTGATCGGCCATCAGACCGTTTATGATTTTTTCTCCAAACATATCATTTCCAATACGGGAAATAAAGCTGACTTCCCCTCCGGCCCGGGTTGCTGCAACCGACTGGTTGATTCCCCTTCCGCCAATTGACATGTCGTATTTGCTGCCCACAACTGTTTCTCCTGGCCCCGGTATTCGGGGTGCCCTGATGGTCATATCCACATTGGAACTGCCAATTACAGCGATCTTCATGATGCAAGAATTACTATTTGTTCAAAATTAACAATTAATATATTATTTTTAAACATTTAAATCTTACTATGTTTCACAAATTGAAATATTTTACAATTATCCTCCTGATACAAATGGTTGCTTTATCGGCCGGAGCGCAGGATTTTATATGGACCGCAGGAAATTTCAGTTTTTTTGATAACCGGGAATATTTCAATCCGTATGTGGACGATCAGACAATTTTCGGATCAAGAATATACGGTTATGCAGGATTTTCCTTAAATGAAAACAATAAATTTGCTATCGGGATTGATTATTTATATGAATTCGGAAGCAAGGGGGAATTACAGAAACCTGATTTTATTTTATTTTACCAGGGAGGTCTGAAGAACCTGTCATTTAAGATCGGGGCTTTCCCACGTCATGGTGAAATTTCAATGCCTCTTGCCCTCATGAGTGATACCATACGTTATTACCGGTCCAATATTGAAGGAATATCAGTTGAATACAATTCCGGAGGATTTTGTCACAATGTGTGGATTGACTGGACCAGCAGGCAGTCATACATAAAAAGGGAAATTTTTATGCTGGGATTTTCAGGATATCTGAACAAGGGTCTTTTGCTGTATCAGCATCATTTTGTCATGAGTCATGTGGCGCATTCCAAAAACCATGATCCGGATGAGCACATCAGGGACAATGGCGGATATTCAGCCATGGCCGGATTGGATTTATCTCATCTGACCAGTCTTGACACACTGGTCATTTCATCGGGTATTATGGGATCTTATGACCGGCTCAGGAATGTATATGATTTTACCTGGCCTGTTGGATGGGTCAGTGAAGCTGATGTCAATTATAAGGGATTTGGACTGAGAGGTCTGTATTACACCGGGGGCAGAAAGTACAACAGTTCAGAAGAAGAATTTTACGGATATTACACAGGAGGTGAGCAGATCATTATCTCAGGTGACAGATTTTACAGATCCGGTTCATACGGGAGGGCGGATGTATATTATAACAGGCAAGGCCGTCGCATTAATGGCACATTGCAATTCTCACTTCATTTCATACCCGGTATCGTTGATCTTTCCATGTCGTTTGTGATCCGTGCACAACTGAACGGCAGCATACCCTTGCGCACCGGAAAATAACACCGTATCGACACTCATACCGGATCATTATCCCCACCGTATCAATACCCATACCGGATAAACACTCATATCGGATCGTTATCCCCACCGTATCAGTGCTCATAACAAATCAATACTTATACCGGATCAGTACTTATACCAGATCGATACCCAAACCCCCGGCCACAACCATAAACCTAAATAAGTCCTTTCTGGCCGTCAGTCACTGAATTTAAGTTGAGAAAACGTACGTTTTTTCCGGAAAAAATAATCAAATACAATGCTGCCGGCGTATATTTCACGGATCCTGACTGTTACCGTTGCAGCCTTGTCTATTTTCGTTTTATTGAGTTTCCGTTCTTTAATCAGCACCGGGATATTCCGGTAAAAAGCCAGATGGGCTCTGATGACTGCTGTAAAGAACCGTCCTTTACCCTGAGAAAGATATAGAACAGCCGATAACAAATCCATGATCATCCTGATGAACAACACCGGGAAAAGCTTTCCTGCAGGAAGGTTTTTGAATAAAAGATACAGATTGTTGCGGTAGTTTAGATAAATCTTGCGGGGATTGTTGTTGGGCAGGCTTCCTCCTCCAACATGATACACAACGGATCCGGGGATGCAAAAGATGGTGTATCCCAGCCTGTGCAGCCGCCAGCACAGGTCAATTTCCTCCATATGGGCGAAAAAGATGCCGTCAAGACCACCCGCCTCAAAATAGGCGGAACTTCTGATGACCAGGCATGCACCTGATGCCCAGAAAATACGCATGTTGTCATCATACTGCCCGTTATCTTTTTCCGTTTGATCCAGGATCCTTCCCCTGCAGAACGGATAACCCAAAGCGTCAATAAAACCACCCGCTGCTCCTGCATATTCATAATAATCCTGTTGCCTGAAAGACCTGATTTTTGGCATGCAGGCTGCGATACCGGCATCCTGCTCCAGGGTGCTGATCAAAGGGGACAGCCATTCATGTGTGAGCTGAACATCCGTATTCAGCAACACAAAATATTCTGACCTGATCTGAGATAAAGCTTTATGATATCCGGCAGCAAATCCGTGATTTTTTTCAAAGCGTATGATCCTGATGTCAGGATGGTTTTGAGTGACATAATCCACCGATCCGTCAGACGAGCCATTATCTGCAACAATAATTTCCGTACCGGGACCACTGGAATATGCAACAACAGAAGGCAGAAAATCCTGAAGGAACTTTTCACCGTTCCAATTGAGTATTACAACGGCTACGTGTGTCATTCCGTTATAAGTTTAATGTCTGCAGGTCTGACATGTTTGAACCGTTTATGCGACCACAGCCAGAATTCGGGCTGTCTGTAAATCTCTTTCTCGATCTCATTCACACATCTCAGTGTAATTTCATTTTCCCGGCTTCCGGTACCATGATCAAAAAGTTTTTTAAACATGATCTCGTAGTGTCCTCTTTTGATCTTCTGTATGTCCATAAAAACAACGGCAAGGTCCAGTCTGTTGGCTAACTTCTCAACACCCTGGTAAAATGAAACCTCCCGGTTTAAGAACCGGGTCCAGAACTTGTTTGAGCGCGGGGGCCGCTGATCAGCCAGAAACCAGACCATGAAGAGCGTGTTGTTATTTTTATGTTGAAGCGCTTCGCGGTAGATATGTTCCATGGGTATCACCCGGACACCGTGCCGGCTGCGGATGGATTTGGTGATCCGGTCCACAGCCTTGTTTTTCAAAGGCCGGTAAATAACGAGAAATTCATGCCCGATTTTTTTTGGGAATCCAAACATCCATTCCCAGTTGTTATAATGTCCCGATACCAGTGCAATGTTTCTGTTCTGTATTTCAAGTTCGCGGATCAGTTCAAGGTTTACGAAACAGTATCTCTTATCCAGACTACTAACCGTAATACTCATACCTTTTATCGATTCCAGTAAAAAGTCGCTAAAATGCCTGTAAAACTGCTTTGCCAGATCCAAAATTTCCTGATCTGATTTTTCCGGGAATGATTTTCTGAGGTTGGAAAAAACGGTTCTTTTCCGGTAATGGATGAGGTGGAACATCAAAAGATAAAGCATGTCCGATATCCGGTATAATATCCCGAAAGGGATCAGGGAAACTATCCAGGTGAAGCCATAAAGGATGTAATAAATGATTCCTGACATAGCTGTCCTTATTCTATTGGATGAGATGCTGCTCCCAATGAATCCGGGAGAAGCAAAACAAATTGCATCGGTCTGATGGTTTCCATGCAGATTTTAAGCTGACTCCTGACAACTGACATAGTACTATCTTTGATTCATAAAAGTTCCGACATCATGCAAGAATGCGTTGAAAACATTCTTATTTGAGGCCACGATTTCCCTTCCGAACAAATAATCATTCCCCCCTCTGAAATCAGAGACCATTCCTCCTGCCTGAAGGACCAGAAATGCGCCTGCGGCAACATCCCATGGCTTCAGATTGTATTCATAGAATCCGTCATAACGACCGCAGGCCACATATGCCAGGTCTGCCGCCGCGGAACCCAGACGGCGCACACCGTGAGTATTCTGAAAAAAGTAATCAATTGATTTCATGAAAGGTATGATCCTGTCAAAATTCTCATATGGAAATCCCGTTGCGATCAGGGATTCCTTGACTTTATCCACTTCTGATACATGAATTTTGCGGTCATTGAGATATGCATTACCTCCTTTCCAGGAATAGAACAGTTCGTTATGCCATATCTCATGAACAACTCCGGCAACAATCTGATTGTCCATCATCAGGGCGATGCTGACGGAAACAGGCGGAGCACCGTGAATAAAATTCGTTGTGCCATCCAGTGGGTCTACGATCCAGTTATAATGAGCGCCTTTTTTTTCAGAAGTCCCCTCTTCTGCGATAAACCCTGCTTCCGGAATTACCGGGGCAAGTGTTTCAATGATCATGGATTCAGCAGTTCTATCTATTTCCGTAACAAAATTGGATCTTCCTTTTGTTTGAATATCCTTTGACGAGATCCTGTTGATGTGGCTGATGATATATTTTCCTGCTTCACGCGCAACCTGCACAGCGGCTTCACAAGCTTTTTGATGGTCAATGGCTTCTGACATTATGATGCTGCAAATTGTTTTTATAGTAATCGTACAACTTTTTTTGTGATCTTATTTTTTCCTGTTGGTTTCCCTTCACATATTCATTGCTCTGGGTACAATTAATGATCCTGGCTTTGGCATTGTCCATTAACTGAACATCAATGATGTCCTTGAGCTCTTTTTGAACCTTCCTGTCGTATATGGGACAGGATACCTCAATTCTTCTGTCAAGGTTTCTTGTCATCCAGTCGGCTGACGAAATATAATATTTTTCATTGCCGTTGTTGCAGAATATCATGATCCTTGAATGTTCAAGGTATTTATCAACAATACTGACCGCTTCAACATTCTCGCTTAATCCGGGCACTCCCGGCATTAATGAGCATATGCCCCGGATGATCAGTTTGATTTTAACGCCGGCGTTATTCGCCTGATAGAGCTTGTAAATAATTTCGTTATCAACCAGACTGTTCAGTTTCAGGATAATATAAGCTTCTTTACCTGCAATGATATTGTCAATCTCATTGTCAATAAGATTGTACATTTTTCGCCTGAGGTGCAGCGGTGATTTGATGATGTGCCGGTAAACATAGTTCCTGTATGGATTTTCAAAAAAATCAAAAACCTTTTTCACATCTCCTGCAATCCTTGAGTCTCCGGTCAGCAGAAAAAGATCTGAATAAACTGCAGCATTTTCTTCATGAAAATTACCCGTTCCGACACAGGCATAATACCTGGTTTTATTACCTTCTTTTCTTCCAATACACAGTAATTTTGAATGGACCTTTAGTCCGGGCATTCCGAAAATGACCTTTGCGCCGGCATCTTCCAGCCTGTGGGACCAGGATATATTTGCTTCCTCATCAAATCTGGCCTGCAGCTCAATTACAGCGGTGGTCTTCTTTCCGTTGCGGGCTGCATTGATTATGGCATTCATGACCCGGGAATCTTTTGCCACCCGGTACACAGTTATGGAAATTTCCCGTACGCGGGGATCGATTGAGGCCTCCTGAAGCAACCTTACAAATATGTTGAAGTCATGGTACGGTACATGCAACATGATATCCTGCCTGGCAATTGTATCAATGATGCTCTTGTTTGCTTTTATCCTGGGATGGCCCAACGGGACATCCCTCCTGTATAACAGTTCATCCTCATCCAGTCGCGGAAAATTCATGAAATCCTTGAAGTTGTGATGCCTGCCGCCGGGTATCAGGTTATTGTCTTCATCGAGGTTAAGCTTCCGGACAATATAATCAAGCAGATCCTTTGCTATTGAATTGTCGAAGACAAATCTGACCGGTTGTCCTGTCTTCCGGTTGTCGATGCCTGAGGAGATCAGTTCCAGCAGACTTTTGGAAATGTCATTGTCCATATCCAGTTCGGCATCCCTTGTAAGTTTGATGATCCATGAATCATACTGGTCAAATCCGAGCAGGGCAAAGACCTGATCAAGGTTATACCGGATGACATCTTCAAGAAGGATGATGAATTTCTTTTCATTTTCGGAAGGAAGGACGATGAAACGGGGCAGGATGTCAGTTGGTACCTCAATCAGTGCATAATCAGTCTTTACTCCGGGTTCGGAGCTTCTTAAAATAATAGCGAGGTAAATTGATTTATCCCTGAGGTACGGAAACGCATCAACATTGCTCAGAATGATGGGTGATAAAACGGGAAAGACGTGTTCTTTAAAATACCTTTTTACAAATTTTACCTGAAAAGGATTCAGCATGAGTTCGTTGATCAGAAATATGCCCTTCTTTTCCAGTTCGCCAAGAATGTGATGGTAGGTATATTCAAATTTGTTTTGCAGCTGAATGACTTTTTTCTGTATCATATTCATCAGCTTCTTCGGCTTTTCTCCTTCAATTCTTTTATAACCGGGCTGAAAATCGATTATTCTTTTGATTGTGGCTACCCTGACTTTAAAGAATTCATCAAGATTATTTGAAAAGATTCCCAGGAACCTGATGCGTTCCAGCAATGGTACCTCCGGATCCTGAGCCTCCTGCAGAACCCGTTCGTTGAAGGATAACCAGCTGATCTCGCGATGTATAAGTTTTAGTTCTTCCTTCATGCAAGATTTGTTTTATAGACTTTCACCCTTGTCACGGTAAGGATTCCCTTTAAACTCAAAATGATTAACCTGTCTTTCGATGTTATTCCTGCTGATATTTTCCCATTTGTCCGTTTCAAAGACCAGGGTAACGACTCCTGCAGTGGGTAAATTTGCGATCCGGTTTTTGCCAAGATGATTGACAATACCTGTGAATCCTGGATTGTGCCCGAAAATCATAAGAGAATGAATTTCATCACTGGTCTGCATGACCAGATCAACGATTTGTTTTGTACTGGCATCATATAATGAATGACTGACAAATAGATTTTTTAACGAGACATCCAGAATCCTCGCGAATATTATCGCAGTATGCAGCGCCCGGTTGGCCGGACTGGATATCATGATCTGGGGTATCTGGTTCTCAAGCTTCAACTTTCCGGAAACCTGATAGGCTCTCAGCATGCCTTTGGATTTTAAAGGCCGGTCGATATCGGTTATACCTTCGTAATCCCAGCTTGATTTGGCATGCCTTACGATCTGTAATGTCTTATTTTTCATATGTGGATACATAATGCACTCATGCAAATTTAATACATTCGTGCGCTGAAAAAAGTTTTACAGCAAATGACTTGCAAGTTCAGCCAGATAACTGCGTTCGCCTTTGACCAGATTGACATGTGCAAACAGGTCCTGACCGTTCATTTTATCCGTAAGGTAGCTTAGTCCGTTCGATTTTTCATCCAGATAAGGAGAGTCAATCTGCTCAATGTCACCGGTGAAGACCATTTTTGTCCCTTCGCCTGCACGGGTTATGATGGTTTTGATCTCGTGAGGTGTCAGATTTTGTGCTTCGTCAACAATGAAAAAGATCCGGGACAGACTTCTTCCCCTGATGTAAGCAAGTGGGGTGATGATCAGCTTTTCAGTCTTCAGCATTTCTTCAATCTTTATGAACTCCTTACTGGATGCAAGAAATTTGTTTTTGATGACGTCGAGGTTGTCAAAAAGGGGGAGCATATACGGACCGATTTTTTCCTTTATGTCACCCGGTAAAAATCCGATATCACGGTTTGCCAGAGGAATCACAGGCCGTGCCAGAAATATCTGAGTGTATTGCTGACGTTGCTGGAGCGCTGCTGCAAGGGCCAGAAGGGTCTTACCGGTTCCGGCTTTTCCCGTCAGCGTGACCAGCTGAACTTCATCGCGCATCAAAGCGTCCAGTGCGAAGGTTTGCTCTGCGTTCCTCGGTTCAATGCCGTAAGCTTTCTGCTTCACAACCCTGCTCATGGAACCGGTTTTTGGACTGTAATGCGCCAGTGCACTTGAGCCATTACCTTTAAAAATGAAATATTGATTGGCAATGGGCTTTATGGGAAGGTTGAAACCGGAAAACGGCACACCTTCAGGTTTCTCATAAAGATTCATAATCAGCTTGTCATCCAGATTATCATATATGCTTACACTTTTATAAATGTCGTCAATGTTCCGGACTTTATCCGTTTCATAATCCTGCGCCAGTATACCGATTGATTTCGCTTTCATACGCAGGTTGATATCCTTGCTGATCAGGATCACGGCTTTATCCTTGTTGTTTCTGGCTACATGATCTGCAATTGCCAGGATCCTGTGGTCAGACGTGTCCTCCGGGAACGAGGTCTTCAAAATTTCAGAAAACGGTTTGCCGGTCTCTATGCTGAGTTTTCCAAGACCCTTTCCCAGTGATACTCCGCCATTAAACAGCTTGTCGCCTGAAAGCTTGTCCAGCTCCCGGGTAAATTCTCTTGCGTGATAATTGATAATATCATTTCCTCTTTTGAATTTGTCAAGTTCCTCCAGGACCGTTATGGGAATGATGACATTGTTCTCCTGAAAATTATAAATGCAATTGTAATCGTGCAGCAATACATTTGTATCCAGTACAAATACTTTCTTCTTATGTGTCATATCGTGAATTTATTGGTGCTTGCGGGATTTATGATGCTTGAGATTTTTCTGATAAGGCATACTTAATATTGTTATAAATTTGCAGCAATAACAGTTATCCCTGGTGTGTATTCAGGCATTAATTATATTGCAAATATTTATATTACAAACCAGGGTTTATCAATACTTATTAACACTTTAATTATGGATGTGTTTGAAGCAATTTTCGGAAGAAGAAGCATTCGTCGTTATACCGGGGGAACAGTCACGGACGATGATATCGAAACTTTGCTCAAAGCAGCGATGTATGCGCCTTCGGCAGTGAACAAACAACCCTGGCATTTCATTGTATTTCGTGATGAAAAAACCATGCGGGAGATCATTGCCGTTCATCCCAATTCAGAGATGCTGGACCAGGCTGATGTGGCGATTCTTGTCTGCTGGGATGAACATCTTCAGCATGACAGCGGATTTGGTCCGGTGGACTGTGCTGCTGCCACACAGAATATATTGCTGGCAGCACACGGACTTGGTCTGGGCGCAGTGTGGGTAGGGATCTACCCCAGAATTCACCGTATTGAAGCACTGCATAAAATATTTGAACTGCCGGAACACGTCAAGCCGTTTTCCGTGATATCACTGGGACATCCGGCTGAGCAGAAGCCTTTTCCTGACAGGTTCGATCAAAAAAAAGTACATTCAGAAAAATGGCAGACCACAGAATAATTCCAGCCCCCTCAGAAAAGCCGGAACCGTATGAATTATAACGAGGCGTTGTCCTACCTCCTGAATCAGCTGCCCATGTATCAGCGTATAGGCAGGGCTGCTTATAAAAGCGGACTGGAAAATACATACCGTCTGGATGCGTATTTTGGAAGTCCTCACAGAAATTTCCGTACCATTCATGTGGCAGGTACCAATGGGAAAGGATCCGTTTCCCACATGCTGGCCTCCGTTCTGCAGCAGTCCGGATACAAAGTTGGCCTTTACACATCCCCCCATTTGCTGGATTTCCGGGAACGTATAAAAATAAACGGTAAATCCATATCAAAAAAGGACGTGACCGAATTTGTAAATCATCATAAAGAATTCTTTGACACATTGCAGGTGTCTTTCTTTGAGATATCAGTATTTATGGCCTTTCACTTCTATCATGTCCGGCAAGTGGATGTTGCAGTCGTGGAGGTCGGACTGGGTGGAAGGCTTGATTCCACAAACATCATCATTCCGGAGGTTTCGGTCATTACCAACATCGGAAAAGACCACACTGAATTACTCGGAATAACTTTTGCAAAGATTGCCCGTGAAAAGGCGGGTATTATTAAATCCGGTGTACCGGTCGTCATTGGTGAAAGCAAAAAGGAAACCCGGCTGATATTCAAACAACTGGCCGAAGCTGTGCATGCACCGATCATTTTTGCAGATGTGCAATATAAAGTTGATTCCAGCTTCATCGCATCAGACCGCTATCAGGTATTTAACATTAAAAAGGGAGATGTCATGTATTACCATGATTTGCGGTGTGGACTGCTTGGCCGGTATCAGCAAAAAAATATTATCACGGTGCTTGCGGCCTTGGAAGTACTGAATGAAACAGGATTTTACATACCGGAAAAAGAGATATACAATGGCATCAGTCAGGTTATTAAAAACACAGGGTTGTATGGCAGATGGCAGGTGTTTTCTGAAAAGCCTGCAATTATTTGTGATACGGCTCACAACACAGAAGGCATTCAGATGGTCATGCAACAGATTGCAGGGATGCCGGCACGAAAAGTGCATATCATCATTGGATTTGTAAGTGATAAAAACTTAAGGTTTATTTTCAGATTTCTTCCTTCTGATGCCGAATATTATTTCACCAGGTTGTCGGTTCCGCGAACCATGGATGAAAAGAAACTTAAGGACCGGGCGTTGAAACAGGGTTTGCATGGCAGGGATTTTTCCTCGGTAGCGGAGGCATTTGAGGCTGCAGGCAGGGAATCCGGACCGGATGATATCATTCTGATCACGGGAAGCACTTTTTGCGTAGCGGATTTTTTGTCAGTATACAGTAAAAAGACCATTGATCCGGAACATAAATCCGAAGCATTTCAGTAAGCAACAGGTTATGCAAACCGGAAAGCGGGTGCCGGACTGTAAATTTATATTTCAACGATTTTGTTTTTTATGGCAAACATTACCAGTCCTGCAGTGTTGTTCGATCCGGTCTTGAAAAGAAGATTTTCCCTGTGTTTGTCAACAGTGCGCTTGCTGATGAATAGTTTATCAGCAATTTCCTGATTGGATAATCCCTTGCAGATATGGTACAACACCTCTTCCTCCCGTTCCGACAGGTCTGTTTTCTTTACCTGCTGTTTGTTGCGGTTCAGGTTTACCAGTAAACTATCCAGTATTTCCTGTGAAAAATAGTTTTTACCTTCCATAACGTATTGAATTGCCAGTTCCAGATCCTGAATCCCTGAATTTTTTAATATAAAACCTTTAACTCCTGCTTCAATCATCTGTGTGTAATAGTCTTCATCAGAATACATCGAAAGCGCAATTATTTTCAGGTCGGGATACAACTGGAGCGCCTGACGGGTAGCCTCTATGCCATTAAGATTCGGCATATCAATATCCATAAAGACAATATCAGGCTTTGCATCCTGCTTCATCATGTAATGCAGAAACTCATTTCCATCTCCAGCCTCATGAATTTCTTTAACCAGAGCAAGATTTCTCAGCAAAAGCATCAATCCTTCCCTGAAAAGCTTGTGATCATCTACCAGTACTACCGATACTTGTTCCATTTACTTTAAGTTTATCTGAGCGCTTACACGCACTCCTTCACCCGGTTTGGAGAAAATGTCATAAGTGCCATTTAAGGATTTTATACGGGATTGTATGTTGGAATAACCCAGTCCGGATAAATTTTCCCTGATCTTGTCCTCATCAAATCCGATGCCGTCATCAACATATTCCAGTGAAAGGTATTTTTCACCGACTAACAAACTAATGTTTATGTTTTTGGCCCTGGCATGTTTTAATGTATTGTTGATCAACTCACAAATGACACGGTAAAGTACGACCTCAATATTAAAAGCGAAACGCTGGTTGCCAATATTGCTGTTCAGGCTGATTTTTGGCTCTTCAATATTCTGCAACTTGGCAATAAATGATTTGAGCGCTTTAAGCAAACCGAAATTAACCAGTATGTGAGGACTTAAATTGTTTGAAATATTCTTCAGTGTTATAATTGATTCATCAATAAGTTTTTCTGCATTTTCCAATACATCATGATTGCTTTTTTTACTATACCTGCTGGTTGATATCGCCATTTTAACCGATGATAAAAGCGGACCAAGACCGTCATGTAGCTCTTTGGAGAAATTCTGTCTTTCATTTTCCTCGGTTCTGAGTATTGCTGAAAGAACCCTTGATTCATTATGTTTTCTCATTGCATCAATCTGCTTTTGTATATTGAAAATACGCCTGATAAATACAAGGCTGATCAGCATGGTGGCAGAAATGAGCACCCCTGTCCAGCTGCTCAGCAGTCCGGTGAGGAATCCCAGATCAGAATCGTAAACCTGAAGCACTTCAAACACCCGCCTGATTGCCATAAGCATAAAACCCAGGGAAATCAACCACCATGCAATGTTGTTCCGGGTCCGCTTAATCAATGTCATGGCAATAATGGCGGCACTGAACTGGAGTATCACGGACAAAATCAGGGCGATCTTTATGGGCGTATCATTATCCAGTTGCAGGCTTTCGGATAAAATAAGAGCCATCTTTGTAATCATTTCAAATTAATAAAAAAAGAATCTTCAATTCAACTGCAAATATCATGAAGCTCTTCCATCAGCGTTTTGTATTTCTTCCTGTTTATTTCAAAGTTATTCAATGATTCAGGATTGTGCAACAGTTGAGAACATGTAACAATACCCTGATTAATCAGATCTTGTTTTTCCTTTCTTGTGATATTGTTTAGTATGGTTATCGGGTATATTTTTTCCTTAGCAATGATGTCTTTTATGCCGTTACCAGATGGATGGTCCCATGCCAGAAGATGCAGACCGCTGCAGTTGCCATATTGAATAGAATCAGCAGAGAAACGCGTATTGGTCACTACCCAGCCTGAAAATGAAAAACCATTGTATTCGTTCGTTTCTTTTCGTTTTCGTATGATATCATCAATACGGGAACGAACATATAAAGGGACCTGGACACTTACCTGCTTGCCCTGGTCAATGCTGTATTTACATTCGATAAGATATTGTATGTTTCCGCTGGTCGCAATTACATCCATTTCGTGTGTAACACAATTTCCGGCTACCGTTACTCCAACTTCAACGTTAAATCCTTGTTTTTCGAATAATCGTCCAATAAAATGCTCAAAGGGATAGCCCGTCGGTCCGAGTTCCATTATTGCCTGTTTTAATTTATAGCGTATGGCAGCAATTGTTCTTTCGCGATGAAGTATTGCAAAGGCACGGGAGTATATCTTCCGGGTAGTGGCACCTGCATAAATCCACTCCTCAATATCAGCAACTATCTTCTCTATTATTTTGTTATCTGCTCCTGCGTTTCGCAACGAGTTTTTCAGTTTGTCTACTGCAAATGGCTCTTCTTCACCGGAAGCCTTCTTTACAAAGATGATATCGTTTTTTAGAAAATTCTGATTATCAATGTTATGCACTTTCATTATGATTCATTTTTTGCCGAAGAAATTGAATAACTCCATACTTAAGATCACATGGAAAGGCCAGTAAGGAATTCCGGGAGCTAAATGATCAGTTTAAGACTGAAATGGGTAGCAAGCTTTGCATTGAGGAATGTTTTTTATGCCAGGGAATACTGTTTTCTTCCTGCAAAAATAAGGTATTGTCTCCTGTGTTTCAGTAAGATGAGGTTCATGTTCACCTGTATTAACAAAAACAATTGAAATAAAGTGTAGGCAAAGATGGAATTACACTCATTCATTCTGATCCATTTCAGGTATCCTTTATATCCTTTAATAATGGCACGGGTGATATTATCAGTTTTGCCAATTTGCAGTCCGGTCTTTAAAAACGTTGTTTTATACTGATCCTCAGTCCAGTGATGATAGCTCATTTTCTTTTTCCATTTTCTAAGAAAGAATCTATTCTTGTATGATTTTGATAGGATGTCTGCGATCAGAAATTCCCCGTTCTGTTTCAGTACCCGATTGACCTGCTTTAAAAAAAGTTCCTTATCGTGATAATGAAATGCACTTTCAATGCAGATCAAGGTATCAATAGACCGATTAGCAATGGTATCAAGTTTATGTGCATCATCTACATAAAAAACCACCCTGTTGCCGTTGAGTTCTTGTCTGAGAGCCAGATCAATGTTGTCAGGATTCAGATCAATGCCAATGGTTTCAATCGGATTATACTGATTTGCGATATAAATACTTTGCGTTCCGTTTCCGCATCCTACATCTAAAACTCTCTTGTTTGCAAGGTTTCCAACCAGTGTAATACAATGGTTTGTTAAATTGGACTGACGCTTTTCAAGAGATTCCTTCATTTCACAATAAAAAGGATAATGCAGCATTAAATGCTTTTTAAAAACATGAAGGTATGTGCTATTGAGTGAAAGGTAATATTTTTGAAATGAAACTCCGGTTTTAAATACCTCAATTTTTGCCATGGATAATCATTGTGTCAGTTTAATTCAATGCAAAAATATTCATTTATTCATTAGTCCTTTCTTTTCAATTTATTTTTTTGTTACGGATCAGGATTATGTATTAAGGTTTGCATGTACAAAAAAGAAATCTGATCAGTAAAAAAATTGAGAACATGTATACTTAAGGTCATTTAAAATAAGAGCTGATCACTTTGATTTTTTGAAAAAAAAGCTGAACATTATCAGGCTTGGGCGCTAACGGATTATTCGCTACGCTCATGAGAACGTTTCACTTGGTTCGAACCATTGACCATCCCGACTGACAAGTCGGGATGGTCATTACCAGCTACTTGTTTGCTGATTAATGATTCAATCCTTACCCTGTTTTTCCAGCTTTTTAACTGTATTTCTCTAATCAGGGCTTCTTTTTTTGTAGAATAATATTCCTTATAAACCAATTTCCATGGTTTACCAGATGCAGTAAAACTTTTCCGGCTTCGGTTGTGCAAGAGAAATGCCTTCGATGTTTGTGTGCCAACAGTGACAGTATGATAGACATTACCATCAATGTCTCTTACAGTTATATCAGAGTCATCTTCTTTACTACAACTGTTTGTGAGCAACAGACTAAATCCCGCTAACAATAACGTATAAATTAAAAAACTATTTCTTTTGTTCATCTTAAAAGGGTTATAAGTTTATCACTGTTTTCTGTGATTTTTCCCATAAACGATATTATGATTGTATTATAGATCAATTATGAAAAGTAGTCAATAGCTTTATTTTATCAAAGAAATTGATTGATTTTATCACGACCCACTAAGCCTGCCTTGGGATTCCATAACTGTTCCTGGAGCCTGTTTTGCGGAATGGTAAACAATTTTGTCGGTCTGACTTATACCTGAGCTGCCAGCAACAGGGATTTTGTTAAACAGGAACATAAAAATGATTATCTGCTTAGGAAATATAGTTTGTCAGAACGTTTTAAAAATATATACTTTATATGAAACACCAGAATACCAAACGGGGACAATCCACAAAACTTACAACCAAGCCGGGGCAGCACATGAATACGAACACGAATGATCCATGCTTAACGAAGTTAGAAGGGGAAAATTGTAAATTCAGAAATATTATGAAATAAATCAATCATCCCTGACGCAGCGGATACTAAAACCATTTTCCTTGGGAAAGTCAGTGCGGAGCGCAATTCCCGTACTGAAGGTCAT
>JAFGRC010000082.1 GCA_016935355.1 Bacteroidales bacterium | reverse complement strand
TTGCGGAGAGAGAGGGATTCGAACCCTCGGTCCCGCGATAGCAGAACAACGGTTTTCGAGACCGCCCCGTTCGACCGCTCCGGCATCTCTCCTGATTTATGTGCAAAGATATACGCTAAATCCACAATATAAAAGAGTAAATGTCCGTGAATTGGCGGGAATAAATTCACAACAGTTTTTCACCGCTTATCATTCACCTGAAAAGAATACTAAAACTGACAGAAAGCCCCTTCGTCATAAACTCAGGTTGTATGATATTCCTATATGGCTTAATGAATTTCAGCACTAAGAAGCAGAGAATTATTTGAATTATAAGCAAAAAAATTTCTGATTTTTTACTGTTATTATTTGAACAATTCATATATTTATACTATATTTGTAATAGGATAAATAGGATATTAAAGTAATAACTATTATGAAAACAATAATGAACCGGTACATATCATTGGCAGTGTTTTTCCTGGTATCTGTCAGTCAGGCCCATTCCCAGATGACATACAGGATTGTTCCATCCAACAGCAAACTAACCATTCACGGGACATCATCTGTGCACGACTGGATTATGGAGGCGGATCAATTTACCTGCAACCTCGTTTTTGAACTGGATGACATGAAAGTGCAGAATATTGCTGATATTCAGTTCTCTGTTGCAGTGAAAGATATCAGGAGCGAAAGCAATCTGATGGATAAGAAGGCATATAACGCTTTGAAGGAAGATCAGTCACCATACATAACATTCAGACAAACGGCCCTGGAATCATTGAATTCAGAAAATGGCCAGGCTACCGGAAAAATATCCGGATATCTGTCTGTCGCGGGTAAAACAAAGCAGGTGGTCGTCCCATTCACCGGAAAGATCCTGACCAACAACCGCATTTCCGTTTCGGGTATAATATCCCTTAAGATGTCTGACTTTAATGTTGAACCTCCAACAGCTATGCTTGGTGTTTTGAAAACAGACGATGCTATTACGCTGAATTATTCATTTGAGTTCAATCCGGATCTGACTTCAGACAGATAACTCAACATATGATTCATAAAAATTGCGCTAATCAGATGGACATAATAATAATCAATCATAAAACAACAGCAATGAAATACTATATTTTGATCAGGACATTTATTTTTGCTTCAGCCTTATTTCTGGCATCAGGCTTATATGCACAACAATTTGAACCTCCCCAGATCCCGGGCGATGATTTTGATAAAGTAAGCGTCAATGTCGGGGGAGACTTTGCCCTGCAATATCAGGTACTTGATCATCATGCTGACAGCACATTGATACCTTTGGGAACCGGATTCAATCTTCCAACCGCAAATTTCAGCATCAGTGCAGATCTGGCAGGAGGTATCAGTGTGCATGTGGAAACCTATCTTTCTGCCCGCCATCATAATGAAGCATGGGTCAAAGGGGGATACCTGCTCATCGATGAATTGCCTTTTATTAATGCAGCGGGCGTTGATCGAGCAATGGATTATCTAACGGTAAAAGTGGGTAATATGGAGCTCGATTACGGAGATGCACATTACAGGCGTACGGATAACGGGCGAGCCACCACCAATCCTTTTGTGGGCAACTACATCATGGATGCATTTACAACAGCTCCTGCCATTGAAATAATGTTCAGGAACAACGGATGGCTGTTAATGGGGGCCGTGACGACCGGCAGCCTTCGTCAGGACCTGGTGCGGTACAGTGGCGGAAATTACACTACCTATGATGCACATCAGGAACTTGGAGTATATTGGAAGGCTGGAATTGATAAACAGTTGCGCAGTGATATCAGGACCAGGCTGACCGTATCCGGTTACCATATGCCTGCCAGAAATCATAACAGTACACTGTATGGCGGTGACCGCGCAGGTTCGAGGTACTATCTCGTGATGAAGCGGGCAACCAACAATTCATCCGATACAGATATAAAAAGCGGGCATACGACAGGAAGATGGTATCCGGGTACTGCCAATAAAAGCAATTCCCTCATGGTGAATCTGTTTGCCAAACTCAAAGGATTCGAGTTTTTTGGTACATATGAAAATGCAATAGGCAATTATGCCTCCGGAGATGAATTTAAATTCAGTCAGGCAGGTGTGGAAGGATTGCTCAGATTTGGCGGACAGGAACAGTTTTATGCAGGTGCCCGCTACAATCTGGTCAATGGAAACACCAATACTGCATCTGACGATGACCAATCTGTTAACCGCATCCAGATTGGTGCCGGATGGTTTATGCTGAAATCAACGCTACTGAAAGTTGAATATGTGAAACAGAACTATAAGGATTTTATTGCAGATTATGGAGAAGATGCGGGATTTAACGGGGTCATGATCGAGGCTGCCATTTCATTCTGATCGATATGAAAATTAACCTGACCATATGTATGATGCTGTTATGCATGAACGGTATGACTCAATGTCTTGACCGGACAGATGATGATTACCGGTATCATCTGCGGGACATTAGCATCGAAGGGGCTTCAAATGTTAATACTTTTGCATTTTGGTATGAGAATCCGCTGCAAAATAATTCATCAGGAGAGGATGAGGGATGTTACCCGGAAAAGGATACATGTATGGTGGATTTTAATATTCAGGTGAACTTATTCAAAGGTAGTAATCCTGTTATGCGCAATGATTTTCTGACACTTCTGAAAGCATCTGAATATCCGGAGATTATTGTGGGAATTGAGAAAAATACGTTTGACTGCATAGCCACCGGAGTATATACTGATAAAATGGCTATGGTTATAACACTCGCCGGTACGAAAAAGGCAGTTCATGCTGACTATTCAGCCTATACCGGAAAGGACAACAGGATCATAGTCAGCGGTCAGACAAAATTTTTGCTGACCGATTTTAAACTTAATCCTCCTGAAAAAGCACTGGGCTTGGTCCGTGTTCAAAACGAAGTATTTATTAAATTTGACATTATCATTTCCAGTGCAGGGATTGATTCAAATCAGGCTTTAAATTGAAATTCAGTACCAGAACGAGATACGGGATCAGGACAATGCTTGAAATTGCCCTTGCCGGGAACGAATCCGGTGTATTGCAGAAGGATATTGCAGTAAACCAGGATATATCCCTGAAATACCTTGATCACATCATCAATTCGTTAAAAGTCGCCGGTCTCATTGCCAATGTTAGAGGGAAAAAAAGTGGTTATAAGCTTACCCGGGACCCTTCGCTGATCACCATGCATGACATTCATAATGCATTTGAGCATGGCATTTGCGTGATCGATTGCATCGACCATAACATCATCTGTGAAAGGGGAAATGCCTGTGCGGTAAAGCATTTTTGGCAAAATTTAAATGACCGGATTGTTGATTATTTCATAAGCGTGACACTTAAAGATTTGATTGATAAACACATGATGATGTACGATGAGAGCCATGATCAGTCAACAAATAATTAATTGCATGCATCATCCATCCGCATCCTTTCCGTACCACATCGTCTTTGTCCACAAGCAGGATATCTGCAATCTCAATGATGTCATCCAGGAACATGCCCTTCTTTGCCGGAATGACCAGTGATACGGTTGAGGCCCGGCGTATCCGGCGGTTGTCCGGGCCTGCCCGTTTTTTCAGATATTCCAGGTAATCGGAATACACGATTTTTTTTACCATTTGTCGTTGCTGCTCAGGAGAAGGCTTTTACTCAGTTCAACCAGTCTGATGAATTCAGATCGGTAACCGTCCTCATCTGCACCCCTGGAGGCCCTGGCCATGGCAAGCACCTTGTCCACATCCATTGTTCCCGCAAATTCAGAGTCGCGCAGAAGCATACCAAAACCTGCGACAGCAGCGGAGAATCTGAAGTTATCCGATGTTCTTTCTAAACTGAGAATCCTGTCGGGTATGACTTCAGTCAATAAAGTGCTCGTATCACTGTCAGGTTTTTTGTATCGGAAGTGAATGGTAGCAAGTTCATGGTTGCCAGCAGCATCAGTATTCACATCTGATTGCTGGTATTTCAGGTTGCGTTCCGGTTTGCTGCCATCTGTTGCAGGCACTATCTCGTACAAGGCAGTGACAGAATGTCCGGCCCCCATTTCTCCTGCATCCTTTCTGTCATCTTCAAAATCCTCCTCATCCAGCAGTCGGTTTTCATAACCGATCAATCTGTATTCTTTTACGTACGCAGGATTAAATTCAATCTGGATCTTAACATCCTTTGCGATGGTATACAGCGTACTGGTGAATTCATTGATAAACACTTTTTTGGCTTCCATCAGGTTATCGATGTAAGCGTAATTACCGTTTCCCTTGTCGGCAATGATCTCCATTTTGTCATCTTTGTAGTTGCCTATTCCAAAACCTGTGACCGAAATAAAGATTCCTTTGTTCCGGTAGGATTCGATCATTCTTTCCATCTCGGCATTGCTGGAAGGGCCGACATTAAAATCACCGTCTGTGGCAAGGATAATTCGGTTGTTACCGTCCCTGATAAAATTTCTGTCGGCCACCTCATATGCAAGTTTTAATCCTGCTGCCCCGGCGGTCGATCCTCCTGCATGCAGCCGCTCAAGAGCTGAGATAATTCTTGCTTTCTGATCACCGGGTGTTGAAGGTAATACCAGACCTGAACTCCCCGCATATACCACGATTGCCACACGATCAGTCGGCCGCAGCTGACCGACGAGCAGTTTCATGGCGTTTTTCAGCAAGGGCAGTTTGTTCGGAGCATCCATGGAGCCGGAGACATCAATCAGGAAGACAATGTTTGAAGGTGGCACTTCATCGTTGCTTATTTTTTCACCCTGTAATCCTATGTGCAGCAGTAAATTATCCTGATTCCACGGACATTCACCCGATTCGTAAACAATCGAGAAAGGGTGGCCGTTTCCGGGCTGGGGATAGTCATAGTCGAAATAATTGATCATCTCTTCAATACGAACGGCATCCTGAACAGGCTTCTGACCCTGACTGATGAAACGCCTTACATTGCTGTAGGAAGCAGCATCCACATCAATTGAAAATGTGGACAACGGTTCACGCAGCGGGTTTTTAAAACCGTTTTCGTGAATGACTGAATAGCCCTCGGTGTTATATTCCGGTACCGGACGATATCGTGGTACATGATAGAATGTCTGTCCGGCCGCAGGTAATGCCATTACTGATACGGCTCCTGTTAAATCAGCCTTTTTTTCGGTCGCGTACCCCACTACCACAACTTCTTCCGGTGAGACGGCATCATCTGTAAGCACAACGGTGAGGTAATCAGGTCCGGTTACGCGGATTTCCTGACTGACATATCCCTCATAACTGAAAACCAGCGTTGCTTTTGAATCTGTTACATGTATCGAAAATGTACCATTTATATCTGAAATCGTTCTCTGTGAGGTGCCTTTGATCTGAATCACAACTCCCGGAAGCGGATTGCCATATATATCGTTCACTGTTCCGTTTATCGTGAAGTTCATCGATGCAGAAGATGTTATAAACATCAAACCGATAAGTAATGCTATTGTTTTCATGATTGTAAAATATTGGTGAAACACTTTTTATAATAAAGGTGCAGTCTGCAGACATTTTCCATAAAACCCTGCATTTTTTATCACATCCGCACCCAATCCTTCA
>JAFGRC010000081.1 GCA_016935355.1 Bacteroidales bacterium | reverse complement strand
TTAAATTGGTCTTGTGTAACTTACCATGATCATATTTTCATCTTCTTTTGTGAATATATTGAAAATATGATCATGGACGTTTCATTTATAAACATTTACATCTGCAAATCAGCTTTCCTGCTCCCTGAAATGTCCTGCAAAATAGGTAAACAAAAGGATTACCACGACACCCAGGATAACATGACCGGCCATTATCAGCCAGATGTATTCCGTATGATTGATGCGCTCAAAAAAACTGTAAAATCCGGATGTATAAACCACGCCGCTCAGAAAACCGCCTATCCCTACGGCAAGAAAATTAGTCCCCATATACAGTCCCGCCTTTTCCTTTGGAGCGAGCCAGGTTATGTATTCCTGGATTCTGGGAGAGGTGATCATCTCACCGATAGCGAATAAGAATATCCCGAGAAATACCCATGCAGGATTTGTCAGTCCGGCAACCCAGATCATTACGAAACCGGATGCAGCAACCACAAGGCCAAAAATAAAGGATGGGATCGTTTTAAAACGTTCAAAGATAAAAGAAATCAGGATCTGAAAGATCATGATCACCCAGCCTGTGTGTGAGATGGTTTCCCCCAGTACTTCACGCCTCCCGTCAACATCCTGCGAGAGAAAATTGGCCACCCAGGTGCCCAGAACGCCCCTGATATCCTCATAAAGTTTTGCACCGTCGAGTGAAAGTTCAACATATTTCGGACATAAATTAAAAAATGCCCAAAAAGGTGTCCAAAAGAAAATACCCAGAATGATCAGAAAAGATGTGAATTTAAGATCGGCCAGAGCAATTCCCATGTCCCTGAATTTTTTTCCGAGCGTTTCTCCCTGAATGTCTCTTTTGGGTTCTCTGTAAAAGAATATTGTAATACCAAGCATTAAGGCAATGGCAATTGCAGCAGCTATATAGGCGTATTCCCATGAGATAGCCCTTAATCTGCCAAGAATTAACGGCCCGAATGAAGCACCTATATTCACCATAGCATAGAAAATGCCAAAACCCAGGGTTCTGTTTGTGCTGTCGGTAACAACCCTTATCGTACCTGAAATTAACGGTTTAAAAATTCCGGCGGCAAGTCCGATGCTCAACATGGTAAGCGCGATCCCGGAAAAAGTTTTTGTTACGATCAGAAGAATTATCGAAGGCAAATAAGCAAGATATGAGATGATCAGAATCTTTTTAAATCCAAACCTGTCGGCAAATGTTCCGGAAAAAACAGGTATTGTGTAAGAGATCAGCAGAAAGAACGCCTGAATGACTCCAAGCTGTTCCGTTTTGAAACCGAGCGTGGCGAAATAGATGCTGAAGCCCATGTAAATACCGTAATAGGCAAAACGCTCAAGTACTTCAATGCTGTTTGCCACCCAGAATACTTTGCTGAAGGAAGTCCGTTTCTGTGCCATAGTAAATATTTTTATCAGCTCATTAAAATAGAATCCACCGGAAGATACAAAATATTGTATACCGCAAGATAGAAAAATTCACGATTTCCAACAATATTACATGTCATTCTTTGCATTTTGGTCAATATGCCGGTTTAGGATTGACATTCCGGAAGCGTTTGCATCAAACCGGTTATCAATTATAATGGGAATCCGTTCGGGGAATTCATGCATCCGGTATTAGCAGATCATCGGAATAACCATGAGTACGAGCAGTTAAAATATTCCAGCGCAGTAAAGTTTTCAGATCTTAACCGTCAACATGAAGCCTGTGTTATGGATGTTTTCGATAGTCACACCGGGATCCTGTAAAAACATCTTGCGGAGCCTGGATATGTAAACATCCATGCTGCGGCCCATAAAATAATCGTTTCGTCCCCATATTTTTACAAGCGCCACATCCCTCCTGAGAATTTTGTTCATGTTTTTCACCAGCAAATGCAACAGTTCCGTTTCCCTCTTTGTGAGTTTTCGTGCATCCGAAGAAGATATTAAAAGATGATTTGTATAATCAAACGTGTAGGGTCCGATCTTAAATGATACATTATGATCCGTGCCGTAATTTTGGTTCCCGGAACGCCTGATCACAGCTTTAATTCTAAGGATCAGCTCCTCCATGTTGAATGGTTTTATAATGTAATCATCTGCACCGATTCTGAATCCTTTGATTTTATCTTCCTGCATATCCCTCCCCGTAATGAAGACAATAGGCAATTCACAGTTTTCGTTCCTGATTTCCTTCGCTACAGTATATCCGTTGATGGCTGGGAGCATAATGTCGAGCAGCACCAGATCATATTTCCGGTCGCGGTATTCTTTAAGACCTTCCTGCCCGTTTTCTTTCAAAACAACATGATAACGTGAACGAATGAGGAAATTTCTGATGGCTGAACCCAGCATCTTATCATCCTCAATCAACAATATAGATCCTTTTGATCCGGTCATAACCAATGTTTTTTAGGATTTCACCCATACGGATAATAAACACGGGGCCGGATCGTTTGTTCAAATTACTGCATTTTTTCGGAATGAATTGGATGGAATTACTTGTTATTATAGGTATTCATGGTATATTCCATACCTGCAGTGACAAAGGAACGGATCACTTCAAGACCGACCGGGATTTTTTCATCCAGCACCGCCTCTTCTTCCTGAGTCCATTCACCCAGAACGTAATTGACCTGGCTTCCGTAAGGAAATCTGTTGCCAATTCCGAAACGAAGACGCGCAAAATCCTGATGTCCCATAAAATCTATGATGCTCCTCAGTCCGTTATGACCTCCATCGCCGCCACCCGGTCGCAAACGGACAGCTCCCAGGGGAAGGGAAAGGTCGTCAACGATAACCAGAAGATTTTCAATGGGTACTGACTTTTTCTGCAACCAGTAATGTACGGAACGTCCGCTTAAATTCACATATGTGGAAGGTTTTAAAAGGAAAAGAATACGTCCCCTGTAACGGTATTCGGATATATATCCATACCTTTTATCTTCAAACCTGATACCGGATACCTCTGCCAGGGCATCCAATATCTTGAATCCTATATTGTGACGGGTATTGTAGTATTCATCCCCCACATTACCCAGTCCTGCAATCAGGTATTTCAATATGTATTGTATTATTCCCTTGTTTCTCCGGCTTCTCCTTCTGCTTTTTCTCCGGCTTCCGCTTCTGGTGCTTCTGCTAACGGTTCCATTGATTTTGCAGCCACTCTTGAAGACACGACACCCACAACGAGTGAATAGGGAGGTTCAAGAATCTCAAGCTTATCGTACTTCAGATCGCCCGCTTTAATGGATTGTCCGACATCCAGATCAGTAATATCAATTACCAGAGTATCAGGCATATTTTCAATAAGTCCCTTTGCCCTGATGTATCTTTTTCGCTGGCGGAGTTTTCCTCCCGCTTTGATCCCTATTGAACTTCCAATGATTTCAACCGGTAATGCGATCACGATCATCTTATCTCTGAAAACTTCCTGAAAATCAATGTGAATGATTTTATCCGTTACAGGGTGTAACTGTATTTCTTTCACTATGGCAAGCCGTTTATCACCATCAATATCCAGGTTGATCAGATATACATTATGTGTAAAAACCAGGTTCTTAAAGGTATTCTCATGCTCAAAAAAATGATGGTTTTCATCGCCACCATAAAGGACACACGGAACTTTTCCTTCTTTTCTCAGATTCCGGGCATCTTTCTTCCCCAGATCCTTTCTCGGATGGACTTTCAGATCAAAAGATTTCATTTCTTAAAATTTAAACAATA
>JAFGRC010000014.1 GCA_016935355.1 Bacteroidales bacterium | reverse complement strand
TTTAAGCATAGATAAACAACGTTTCGATTTCAATTGAAAATTTGATTTATAGAGTGCAAAGTAAATTATAACTTATTGATAATGAACGTCTATTTTCGCAAAATTGATTAGTAAAAACTTTTAGTGGACACTACTGATACTTTGTATTTATAACATATTAAAAATAACCTATATTTTCATCTTATCAAACAGAATTCTGAATAATCCAATTTAGAGCCCTTATAAGCCACGATCTTTTTCAGTAATGGAATATATCAATTCACCTGGTGATCATCTGCCTGGTTACTTAAATGAGGTAATGAAGGCATATTATACAACCTAATAACATGTCGGGAAGGAATCGGGAAAAAGTGTTTCATAAAAAAAGCTATATCGTTAATTTACAATTGATATAGCTTTTTAAAAGGAGGTCTCTGGCGGAGTCGAACCGCCGTAAACGGTTTTGCAGACCGCTGCCTAACCCCTCGGCCAAGAGACCCTGCAACACTGTGTTACAAATCCATCAGTATTGATGGATTTGAGCCACTGTATAAATCTCTGCACTTTGAGATTACAGATTGTTGCGGCAAAGTTAAGAAATTATCTGTAACTATCCAGCATAAGCCCTAACACGGTAAGTCTTTCTATCTAATAATTTATAAATGTCTAAATGTATCTTAGCCAGGCAAATGCATTTCTGTTATTCAGATATTCGATGTCTGTTTCGTTTTCGTAAGCTTCCCTTTCATGGGACAAAGCATGGTAAGCTTTGAAATGATTCCGATGCCGGATCAACCGCATCAGGTATTCTATACCATACCAGAGAAAGAAAAACAACCAGAGCATTTCCAGTTGTTGCCGTGCATGTATTCGTTCGTGATTTAAAACAGCACTGCTGACAGAAATATCTGTCCCCGGTCTTAAAAATATGAAAGGCCAAATGCACATTGCCCTGTGACCTCTTGTCAGGAGATAATTTACGATTGTATGACGGAAAATGATCATAAGAAAGCCCGATTATTATTCCTTTTTATTCATCCTCGCTTTAACTCCGGCATCGTATAACCATATTCTTTCTGTAAATCCTTCAGTGGTCGATCCTGTGGAATGTTTTCAGGCAATTCAAGCTTTTCAATAACCTCCAGTTCGGTAATTTTAAAATTCAAATTTATAAATATTTTAATGCTCTAATTTATTATTTGGCTTTGGGTCCCGGATTTTGGGTTCATGACATAACAGGTTGTAATTATTGCAAAAATTATTAATTCAATTGTTAGTCCTTAAAGAACCTGACCGACTATTTCTGTTGTTGTTTAAATTCTTGTAAATTAAAAAATTAATCCCGAACGCATCAGCAATAACGAAACCCTGTATCGATGAGTCCGGGATTAAAACCACTGAAAGCGGTAATCTATTAACTACTTGAAAATCCGTTTAATTATATCTATTCCGCCAATCTACTCAGTCATGAAAGTCAGCTGATCCTCGCTAATAAATCCATCAGCGATAACTGTTTCCCGGATATTTGTTTCATCAACCACGACCGTTTCCAGCAATACTGACGGAACATCCTTAAAACCATTATTTACTGATCCGCCAATAATAGTGATTTCCCCGCCCCGTGCCAGCTTTACTGCTGACTGTGCGGCAGTGGTGGCAAGGTTCGCAATGGGTTTATAAACCGTCATGCTTTGCTTACCGTCGAGGATATTCTGGAGACCTCCCAATGAAGCATCCTGACCTGTAATAATTATATCCCATTCCCCAAGTAACATATCAAGAGCCATGATGCAACCGCCGGCAAGTTCGTCGTTGGCAGCCAGAATTGCATCAATCGTTATGCCCTCATTTTCTTCCAGAAAGGACTGCATTTCATTGTAAGCATCTATTGAATTCCAGGTATCCAGATGTTTCTCCAGTAAAATATTGATATCTCCATTTTCAATATAAGGCTGCAAAATTTCTTTCTGCCCTTTCATAAAAAGAAGTGAATTATTATCCGAAACCGGTCCGCCCAGTAAAATATAATTTCCTTGTGGACGACGGGCAACTGTATATTGCGCCTGCTGACGGCCTACGTCCTCATTGTAAAATGAAAAATAGTAGTCAATATCTGCATTGGTCAGCATACGTTCATAGGCAATGACCTTTACACCGGCTTCATGAGCTTCTTCAACCACCTCAGCCCAGTTGTCCCCATCAGCAGGAAAGACCAGTAATACTTCTATTCCTGAAGCGATCAGGCTTCTGGCCTGCTCCAGCTGCTGAACCGGATCTCCATATCCGTACTCAAACAGTGCCGTTGCACCAAGTGATACAATTTCTTCTTCAAAAAAAGCGGGTTCCTGGCTCATGCGATCTGAGGAAAAATCCCCCACGCTGAAACCGATTTTGAGAGAATCCTGGCATGATGTAAACGCCAGGACTATCATTGCGAACAATAAAGTGACAGCGTTTCTGTTCATAGATCCTGAATTTAGTGATTATTATGTCTCACAATTTACGACAATATATTATTGATTATAAAATTTTTATATCTCAGATACTAACAGGGACCATTGAAATATTCATAAGATGTCAGTTCATCTGGCCAAAGATAAATTCTTCATCCACTCAGAATTACACTGAATTTTTCCATCTTACCACCCACTGAAGGATTTAGCTTTGATACCCTGACTGTAATCTGATCCGCATCCTTAATATTGTTCCTGACCGAATCTATGATACGACGTGCAAGGTGCTCCAGGAGCTTTGCGGGTACTCCCATTTCTTTCTTAACGATTCCGTATATCTTGCTGTAATCGATCGTATCGGTCAGGTCATCTGATTTCTCAGCTGCTAAGGTATTTGTATCGATGATCAGGTCGATGCTGTATCTGCCTCCGATGATCTGTTCCTCTGGATAATGACCGTGAAAGGCATAGAATTCCATATTCTCAAGTTCAAGTCGGGCCATAAGATCTTATTTCAGTTGATCCGGTCGTTTATACCTGTAAAAATAATCTTTTCATTGCATACAATTAGCAAATGAGATTTTTTACATTTGCATCAGTCTGAAATTAATATAGTTTTTATCATACGAAGGACAACAGGACGATGGAAAACAGTGAAACAACAAAGCCGTTAAATTTCATTGAGGAAATAGTTGAGCAAGACCTCAGGAACAACAAGAATGGAGGCAGGATCCATACACGGTTTCCACCGGAACCTAATGGCTGTCTTCATATCGGCCATGCAAAGGCCATCTGTCTGAGTTTTGGTATTGCAAAGAAGTATAATGGCAAATGCAACTTGCGGTTTGATGATACAAATCCGGTTACTGAGGATGTCGAATATGTCGATTCCATTAAGGAAGATATTCACTGGCTTGGATTCGACTGGGAAGGCCGTGAATTTTATGCATCCGATTATTTTGAAAAGCTTTATGAATGGGCCATTAAACTGATCAGGAAGGGAAAGGCATATGTTGATGAGACAAGCGCGGAAGAAATTTCTGTCAGTCGGGGTAAACCCACACAACCAGGAAAGGAAAGTCCCTTCAGGAACCGTTCTGTCGAAGAAAATCTGGAATTGTTTACCGGAATGAAGGATGGAAAGTTCCCGGACGGATCCAAAGTACTTCGTGCAAAAATAGATATGTCATCACCCAACATGCATATGCGCGATCCCGTATTGTACCGCATCAAGCATGCTCTCCACCACCGCACAGGTAACAAATGGTGTATCTATCCCATGTATGACTGGGCTCACGGTCAGTCCGACTATATTGAAGGCATCACACATTCCCTTTGTACCCTTGAGTTTGAGATTCACCGGCCCTTGTATGACTGGTGCCTGGAACAAGTTGCCGATGGTGATTACAAACCAAGACAAATTGAATTCGCCCGGCTGAACCTGAATTACACTGTAATGAGCAAACGCAGGCTGCTGCAACTGGTACATGAAGGATATGTGGAAGACTGGAACGATCCGCGCATGCCCACCATTTCAGGTCTCAGAAGAAGGGGCTATACACCTGAATCACTGCGCAATTTTGTTGATATTGTGGGTATTGCCAAACGGGAAAATGTAATCGATATTGCCCTGCTGGAACATGTTGTAAGAGATGATCTGAATAAAATAGCACCCCGGGTGATGGTCGTCCTGAATCCGGTTAAGGTAATTATTAAGAATTATCCTGAAGGACAAACCGAATGGATGAAAGCAGAAAATAACCCTGAGGATGAGTGTGCAGGAACGAGGGAGCTGCCGTTTACCAGGGAACTGTATATTGAATCGGATGATTTTATAGAGGATCCGCCGAAAAAATTCTTCCGTTTATCACCGGGGAATGAAGTCAGGTTAAAAAATGCCTATATTATCAAATGTACAGGTATAGTAAAGGATGCTGATACAGGAGTTGTTAAGGAAATCCATTGTACCTGTGATCCTGAAACCAAAAGCGGCACTGGCAATGCCCGTAAAGTAAAAGCCACGATACACTGGGTTTCGGCCGAACAGGTCCTGGATGCGGAAGTAAGGCTTTATGACAGGCTGTTCACAAAACCCGATCCCGATGATACAGAGGTGGGTGGTGACTGGAAATCCAACCTGAATCCGGATTCCCTGAAGGTTGTAAACGCAAAAGTTGAAGTGTCCCTTTCAAAAGCAGTTCCGGGTGAGCATTATCAGTTTCAGCGCATCGGCTATTTTTGCGTGGATCAGGACTCTCAACCTGATCGTTTGGTATTCAACCGGACTGTAACGCTGAGGGATGAATGGGCGAAAATATCGTCTAAAAAATAAGTTGCAGACTGCAGCTTATTTCCTGAATTTTATTCCATTATCGTGAACTCCTCGGTAATCAGTTTATTTCAGTATCTTTCCGTTATTCGAAAATACGAATCCCACCTTCACATTAACAAATGAAGCCCTGTGATCGCTCCTTTGCATGAAAACTCCTGCTCCGAGGTTCAGGGCAAGCCTGTCGCTTATACTTTTCTGGAGACCAAAACCTGGATTAAGAAAGAACAGGGGATTATTGAACTCTTCGAACCGGAAGAGCACTCCTCCGTCGGCGAAAAAGTAAGGTGAAAATGGCTTTTTACTGAAAATGTATCGGAAATCCAAATAAAGCGGAGCCATTATACCTCCGTTGTATGAATTAATACCTATGCCAATTCCGGTAAAAAAGTGCCTGTTGATAACATAACCGTTAACTGTTGTCAATCCGTAATAATACCTTTCATACTCCGGGAATCTGACATATAGTCCATAACCACCGGTCAATTCAGTATTGTTAAGAAATCCTGAAACATTTTCATTTTCAATTGAATCGAGCAGCGCAATACCGGCTGCAGAATCTAATCTCATCTTAGTGTTTTGTGTTTCAAGTTTGGTTTGCATTTGGGTATTCAGAGAATCACGATTCATGAGCAATGCCTGCAAGGCATCCTTTTCTGAACGGACGCCGACCAGTATGATCTTAAATGAATCATTTTCCAGCTTTAACTGGTTAAACGAGGTGAGCAAGATGTCATAATTGTTTTTGTAATCCTGCTCACGTTTCATGAAATTGTTATTTTCAGTCGCCAATCGCCGGTTTCGGGCCTCCTGTTCGGCAAGGGTAGCTGACAAACCGTTAAAATCGTTCATCAGTGAATCATAACTGATGAAAGCCTGGTTCAGTTTTCCATTGAGAACTTCTTTTTCGCGGATCAGCACAGTAGTGGTATCCATTAACTGACCTTTAAGTGACCTGACTGTACCACGTTCCCGTGTTAATAATGTTCCCAGTATAATATTCAATCCGGTAAGACCAAGTCCTATCAACCAGATAATCAAAAGGGCATTGCGCCTTTTTTTCCTGTTCTCATCATCTTCGTATGACATATCGGAATTTTTATTATTGTGTTGCTCCGTCATCAAACAGAGTGTAAATATATCCTTTCAGTTTCAAATTCCATGTATACTTTTACCTTCCTTTTTGATCAGTTATAAAAAGGAATCCTGCACCTTTGCCTTCTTGCATCCAATTAAAAGAAAGCATTCAATCTGAACCTGAATAGAAATTTAGTAATTAAATCGTTAAATTTCAATAGAATACTAGAAAATGATTTTCCCCATAGCTTTTCCCTGCATTAGCCAGCTTATTATTTATTTAAGAATTACCCAGTTTTCCAGGTTTCCGTTTGTTAAAAATGTTTCACCATCACATTGTAAAGGATCGGCATCACGTTCCTCCTTTGTAATAATGAAGTCCTGCCGTGACTGAGCTCCTCTGGCAACGTAACTGTTAAAAATTCCGTCTGTCAGGGCACTAAAATACGGGACAAGTCTCATACCCGAGGGTGTATTGACATAAAGGGCTATATCAAAGCTGGTCACGTAGTGTCCCTCTTCCTCATAATACATTCTTGCATATCCGATCAGTTCACCCGACGTTACCCTTTTCCCCGTCTGGATGGCAGAAGATGCAAGATCACAGTGAAATATCACAATAATAAACGCCGGCTGGTCATCTGGTTTGATCTGGATTTCCTTGTTGGTCAGACCGGAGCTTGAGCCAGGTCCCTCAGTCAGAACAGAAATAATGGTCCCTTTTACCGGAGAATATACCTCCACATTGTTGTTCTCCCGGTAGGCAGGATAAGGATTGTAGTAATGTTTCATGCTTCTGCACGATTCGTTGCCATCAGTAAAACTGTGACCAAAACCTGAACGGAATTTTGAAATCATTTCAATTTTAAACAATTGTGTGAAGTCATGACTGATGAATTTTGGAACGCCCCTCGCTTCGATATCATATTTCAAACATCCACCTTTCGTCCCCTGCAGGATGCCATCCATGGTCACCAGGTCATTTGCATCGGTAATCCGAAACGGCCCTGTAAAACTTTTACGATCCTTAGAAAATACAAGATGACCGGTGAATGTTTCATTTCCGTTGGCAGTGGCGGTCAGGTTCAAGGTATCGGCGTTGATTGTGCCTGTCCCGTTTGTCAGCAAATCAGCCTGGAGTGTAAAAGTAACTTCGTTGCCAGATTGAACAATGGTCATTTCCATATTCTGGATATTCAGACAATATATGCCTGAAAAATCTTCTTCTTCATTGCTGTGCTCGCAGGCATTTATCATGGTGGCAAATAAAAGCCATGGAATATAAATCTTACAATGGCTCATCAGCAGTTCCCTTTAAGTATTTTTATGTCAGATTGCAATCCTTATTTTCAGTTCCAGTGATATGGAATCGTTAATCTAAATAAAAATACTGACTTTTATCTTTATTTCAAACAGGACGGAAACCCTTTTTGGAAATCATGACCCAAATATTTTAATGTCATTTTCTTAAAACATCGTATTTGTTATCCACCGGTTCTTTGTCACTTTCCGCCTTTTTACCTGTTCTTATTTTTGTACCAATAATTTTGAAATACGCAATATCCTGTTTATTTTTGCGTACTTTTTCAAAAACTGCCCTGTGGTGTAACTGGCTAACACGTCTGACTCTGGATCAG
>JAFGRC010000013.1 GCA_016935355.1 Bacteroidales bacterium | reverse complement strand
ATATAACAATAACAATCGTCCAGCCTGATGTGGTCTGGAACGACATTCCGGCAAACCTATCCAATTATTCCGCTGTTATTGGGAAGGTTGCAGTCAATACCGACCTGATCCTTTTGCCCGAAATGTTTGCCACAGGTTTCACTTTGGATCCACGAAAGCTTGCTGAAGGTATGGATGGCAAAACCATCCGCTGGATGAAGGAAATTGCGGTACAATACCGCTGTGCAATTGCAGGAAGTGTGATCATTTCAGAACATGACCGGTATTTTAACCGTCTCGTATTCGTTGACCATACCGGTCGTATGGAGTCCTATGATAAAAGACATTTATTCAGAATGGAAGGTGAGGAAATCCATTATACCCCCGGTTCCAAAAGAATGATTGCAAATGTGAATGGCTGGAGGATCAGTTTTCAGATTTGTTATGACCTCAGATTTCCTGTCTGGAGTAAAAACCTGAATGATTACGATATCCTGGTGTATGCAGCCAACTGGCCGGATAAACGGAGTGATGTCTGGAATACCCTGCTAAAGGCCAGGGCTCTGGAAAACCAGGCATATGCAATCGGTGTGAACAGGGTTGGTATTGACGGCAACGGAATTTCATACCAGGGTGAATCCCAGGTTATCGGTCCGAAAGGCAATACGATCCTGAACATGGGACCGGGGGAAAATATATCGGAAACCTTTACACTTTCATTGAATGAACTGCTGGAGTTTCGTGATAAATTTCCCGTGTGGCTTGACTGGGACCCGTTTACAATTGAATAACCCTGTACGGGGATCTGTGATTTGCCGAAGGCTTTTCAAACGGTCAGCAACAGCCTTCGCTATTGTCGCCGCAACCGCTGCAGCCACTACAATCACTGGCATGATGCACATGACCGTGAATCAGTTCTTCCTCTGTTGCCTGTCTGATATCTGTGACCTCGCCGGTAAAGAAAAGGTTATTGCCGGCAAGCGGGTGATTAAAATCCATGGTAACAGAATCGTCCTTGATTGCCTTTACAACTCCCGTGAGTTTATGCCCCTCTGAATCCTGCATGGGTATTGTATTGCCGATTTTTACCAGCTCATAATCCACTTCACCATCAACTTCAAATGACTTCAGCGGGATGCTCAGTACGGAATCCTGATCGAAATTGCCGTATGCATCTTCGCTTGACAACCGGAAATCGAAACGTTCACCTGTTTTAAGACCTGCAAGGTGATCTTCAAACCGGGGAAGCAAATACCCTGAGCCATAAATGAAGGTAAGGGGTGAATTGTTAACGACATTTTCAACAACCGTTCCATCTTTACTGTTTAAGCGAAGCTCATAGGAAATGGAAACGACTTTCTTGCTGGATACGACCATAATCTTATATTTTCTTACTTTTTATTTTGCGGCAAATATGATAATTTTTATTTTATTATCATGACTTTTATACCGGTGAAGGTTTTTTTAACATGTGTGGATTTTAAAAATATCATGGCTGCGGCTGACTTCGGTTGCACAATTCAATCATGTTCAGATTTAAGGGTAATGAGGGTGATTTCGGGCCTGATACCCACGCGACCCGGGAATCCGATATAACCCAGACCACTGTTCACGTATAATGCCTGACCGTTCTGACAGTATAAACCCATATACCTGTTGTATATGATCCTGGCGGGACTCCACCTGAAATTGCCGAATCTGATTGCAAACTGCATGGCATGTGTATGTCCTGACAAGGTCAGCGGAATATCGGTTTTTTCCAGCACCTCTGCATCCCAGTGTGTGGGATTGTGCGAAAGCAGTACCTTGAAACCCACCGGTGGAAGATCCTGCATTGCCGCTTTCAGATCACCGTGCTGTGAAAACGGAGGAAGACCCCAGTTTTCAACACCGATGAGTCCGATCCGCTCTCCGTTGATCTGAACCGTATCCCATGCATTGCGAAGCAATTTGAATCCCATTTGATTTTGAATTTTCAAGAGCATTTGCATATTGGCTGCTTTTTCTTCCGCTGTATTCCAGTTCCAGTAATCACCATAATCGTGATTGCCCAGGATCGAATACTTACCATACCGGGAACCGACTGATGCAAAAAGTTGTTCCCATCCGACGGCTTCTTCACTGAAGTTGTTGACAAGATCACCCGTAAACAATACCAGATCAGCATCGGCAGCATTAATCATGTCAACAGCCTTTTGCACTTTTTTTTGCTTTCCGTAAATGCTGCCCAGATGGATATCGGAGATGTGCACGATTTTAAGTCCGTTCAGCGAATCAGGTAGTTGCTGCATGCTGATTTCCACTTTGTTGATATGAAAATTGAACCTGCTGACGATACCCGACAAGATCGCAATGAAAGGGACCAGACTGAGTACCAGACCTGTTTTGGATATCAGGCTCATTCTTGATACGTTCAGGGTCTGTCCCGAAAGAACGCCGGCGACGTTTTTTGCAATCCAGCTGACGAACCAGACCAGATCCTCAACAGCCCTGAAACTGATGAAGACGATTTTTGGAAGATAGACCAGGAAATACAGTCCCACAAGTATGAAAACACCTGAAAGGTCCGATGGATTTCTTTGCTGGAAATCAATTCTGAAAAAATACAAAAATACAACAAGGAACAGAAATGTCACAGCCCAGAATGCAACGGTCACGATAAGCTTGAACGTTGAATCCTGGTTTTTCACCAGGTTGTGGATGGCCAGAAAGGCATACAGGTCAACAAGTATGGTGAAAACGATCAGAAAGATGATCACAAATGCAAAACGGTTCGCCATGGTTATTAATTATGAGTAAATAACAGGTGTTTGCATAATATATATTTTGAATAAAAGAAATTCCAAAGATAATATGTTTTGGATTTACCTTTTCATTCCTGTTTTTGTTCTCTTTCATGACACCGGTATTATATAACTTTATACAGATAATAAACAACAAACTGGTGAAAATGATCAATACACTCTCAAAAACTCAATTTCATTCTGAAAAATAAAATACCGGATTGCCGCGTTTAACATGATGCAACGGTTCATGTTTTCTATTGTGTTTTATACGCAATTATTTTTGTATTACAAATTGAAGTTGACGGTGATGAAAAAAATTTGACTTGATGCTGACTCTGTTGATGCGGGTAACAATCATTTCATACAGACAGGTGCATTTGGGTATTCGCGGAGGCATAAATTCCTCCAGACTGAAAACGAGTGATGAATTTGCCACCGGCAGTTTCAGAATAACTTATCCCCACTATAGTATGGAACAGGACTGCAATTGATTCTTCTATAAAAATGTGTTATACCATCAAGATAGACCTGACCCGGGAGGAGCTTGAAAGGCGTTTTGGCGCCCGGTTCAATGATCCTGCCAGATATAATCCCGGCAGCAGGATCAGTGCGTTTTCGTTACCGTTATTGCCGGTTATCAGCAGTGACCACCCTCAGGATATCAGTTTATATTACTGGGGACTGATCCCTTACTGGATGAAGGATCCGGAAGGGGCGCAACGCATCAGGATGAAGACCTTCAATGCCAGGTCGGAGTCACTGGCCGAAAAACCTTCATACCGTGGTTTGCTGAACCGTAAACATTGTCTGGTACTGACCAGCGGATTTTATGAATGGCAAACTATTGGCAATGAAAAGATCCCTTATTATATAGGCGTGAAAGACCAGCGTGCATTTGCACTTGCGGGTCTGTTCGACCGGTGGACAAACCGTGAAACGGGAGAAATGGTATCCACCTTCACCGTAATCACGACCAGAGCCAATCCTATGATGGAAGAAATTCACAACGTCAGGAAAAGAATGCCCGTGATCCTGCATCCCGGGAATGAAAAACGGTGGCTGAATACCGGAGGTGCAGAATTTTTGAATGATTTGTTTGAACCCTACCCGGAATCACAAATGTTTGCCGAGCGGATGGACTGGAAAAAGAATGAAGACAGGTAAAATTTCTTTTGATTTTCTGTAACCTGATATGGCTCCGGATCAAGGGCTGCAACATTCCGGTTCAACAGGAACCGCATCAGCTTTTCCGCATCGTAGCTGTCGTCTTTTTCAGGCAGGGCGGTATCCCTGCTATGCATAAGGATGGCCCTGACGGTTCAGGATCAGCAGTACGGAGAAACCAAAATGCCGGTGATAATCCGGTCCGTTTATCAATATTATAGTCCGATCTCTTCTTTAAGCTGATTTACCCACTTTTTGATACGGCTGTTGATCTCCTTTCCCTGATTTTCAAAATCCAGGGCAAGTCCGGCAAATTTATCATCCCGCAATGCTTTCGAGCCTTCAAACCGATAGCCTTCAACAGATGTGAAGCCTGCCAGTTTTGCGCCGCGGCTTTCCAGAAGGTCGGCCATGATTCCGATGCCGTCCACAAAGTTTTCGGGATAACCCTTCTGATCTCCATTACCAAAAACTGCGCAGGTTTTTCCATGAAGATCCATGTCTTCCATTGCCGGGACAAATTCATCCCAGTAATTGGGGAGCTCTCCGTCAAACCAGGTTGGAACACCCAGGATGATCACATCATATTTCAAAAACTCCTCTTCGGTAATATTTTCTGCATTTACATGTCTGACCCGTTGATCCCCGATTTCCTTTGCGATTTTTTTTGCAGCCTGGGATGTTTTATTGGTGTTGAAACTGTAAATGAGTCCTGTTTTTTTCATTCGAATAAATATTTATGATTCCTTAGTAATCAAGAAGCGCTTTCATGGCAGTCAGGACCTTATCTGTATCGGGCAGGACAGCTTTCTCGAGAATGCGGTTAAACCCGACCGGCGTGAATTCAGATCCGACCCGCCTGACCGGTCCGTCGAGAAATTCAAAAGCCACGTCCGCAATCGTGGCGGCTAATTCAGCTCCGAAACCTGAAAAAACCTTGTCTTCATGCACAACAAGGGCTTTCCCGGTTTTCTTAACCGAATGGATGATGGCTTCCCGGTCAAGGGGAATGAGCGAACGGATGTCAATGACCTCAATGGTGTATCGCGTTTCGTCAGCCAGCTTTTTGGCTGCTTCGATACACATATGGGTGGTATTTCCGTATGTGATGACCGACAGGTCGTTTCCTGAAAGTCTGATCCGTGCTTTGCCGAACGGAACTTCAAAATCTTCCGGAATGACCGTTGCTGCAACCGGTGCATTATATAATGCTTTTGGTTCCAGAAACAAAGTAAGCCCTTCACTCCTGATGCTTGTACGCAGCAAACCGGCAGCATCGTCGGCGAATGAAGGATAGACAATCCGGATTCCCGGTAATGTTGATAATGCTCCCTCGATCGTTTGCGAATGGTATAAACCTCCGCCGATGTAACCTCCCGACGCAAGCCTGATGGTAATATTGGGCGAGAACTGACCTTTGGATCTCCAGTAATCATGTGTGGAATCAACAAGCTGTTCCATTGCAGGCCAGAAATAATCCGCAAATTCGGCACCTTCCACGACAATCCGGATTTTTTTATCAAACCTGGACATGCCGTTGGCCGTTCCCATAATGAAGTCCTCCGCAATCGGTGCATTAAATACCCTTTCCCTGCCGAATTCCTGCTGCATTCCCTTTGAAACATTGAAAATGCCCCCTTTTTCCTTATGGGCAACATCCTGCCCCCACAAATACGTATCCGGATTGTTTCTGAATTCTGCTTTCAGTGTTTCGTTCAGGGCTTCTATGAGTTTCTTTTTGGGGCCTTCAAGATTATGGGTCCCGTCAGGGTATGCTTCTGCCTTATAGGGTTCCGGTATAACAAAATCCAGTATGGAAGCCGGATCCGGATCAGGCGCAGTTATGGCTTTTTTATGGGATTCCTTGACTTCTTTTTTTACCCGTTCCTCAAAAGCCGCAAGCTCATCTTCGGTGTATCTTTCATAACGCAGCAGCAGTCGCCTGAACTTACCTGCCGGATCATATTCGCTTACATAATTCAGCTCGTAATCATCGCGATAAAGCTCATGCCGGTCGGAATTCGAATGAGAATGAATGCGTACACAGTTGGCCTGTACAATACAGGGTTTCTGGTTTTTCAAAACCCACTCCTTTGCTTCCGTCAGGGCATTCATGGAATCGAACACGTCTTTGCCGTTGCAATGGATGATGCGCAGATTTTTGAAACCGCTGAAATTGTCTGCAACCTTCCGGTTTGCCGTCTGATCCGCTTTCGGTACGGAAATCCCATACCCGTTATCCTGAATTACAAAAATAACGGGCAGTTCTTCATTTGATGCCCCATTTATTGCTTCGTAGACATATCCTTCGGAAACTGAAGATTCACCCTGGGAGCAGATCGCCACACCTTTATGTCCGTATTTTTTCATTGCCCTTCCGACACCCGTTGCATGCTGTGCATGATTTCCGGTGCAGGATGAAACATTGTGGATATTCCATGCCGGTTTTGCGAAATGATTTGACATGTGCCTTCCTCCGCCGGCGACGTCCGTATCTTTCGAAAGGCCGTTCAGTATGATCTCTTCAGCTGTGAGTCCTGCTGAAACACAGGTAAGCATGTCCCTGTAATAAGGGAACAGGTGATCGGTCTTGCGGTCAAAAACCTGTCCTATGGCAAGCTGAATTCCATCGTGGCCGGCGCAGGGTGCGTGATACGACCAGCCTATGGCCTGTTTCAGATAATTGGGAGCCCGGTCATCCAGTGCACGGCCAAGGACCATAATGTGAAACCACCTGGCAAGCGTCTTCTTATCTGTTGTTTTTATTCCGAACCGTTTGGGAGCTTCAATCATTTGTTATGGAGTTTTTATGATAAAAATTCTTGCTTAAATGGTCCTGTCTGAATCAAACGCTTCAAGCAGTTCCGCCAGCCTGCGAAGGAAGGCTCCGCCCAGCGCTCCGTCAATGATACGGTGATCATAAGAAAGCGACAGGATCATCTTATAACGTATTGCAATCACATCGCCGGTAAGAGTTTCCAGGACAGCAGGTTTTTTCTCAATGTTTCCCGTCGCAAGTATGGCTGCCTGTGGCTGGTGGATAATGGGTGTGCCGGTAAGATTGCGGAATGTCCCGAAGTTTGTTATGGTAAAGGTTCCATTCTGTATATCATCGGGTGACAGACTGTTTTTTCTGGCTGCGTCTGCAAGCCGGTTTAACGCTACGGTCAGTCCCAGCAGGCTCTTCTGATCTGCATTTCTGATCACCGGAACAATGAGGTTACCGGATTCAAGAGCGACGGCAAAACCAATGTTTATATTTTTGCGCAGAATGATACGGTAACCGTCAACAGACGCGTTTACTTTCGGGAATTCCTTTAATGCAGCAGCGGTAGCCTCGACAAACACAGGCATAAACGTAAGCTTCTGGTTTTCCTTTTTCATTAACTCATCTTTTACCTTGTTGCGCCACAGGACAAGATTGGTGACGTCTGCTTCAATAAAGTTGGTTACATGGGGAGAAGTTTGTTTGGACATGACCATATGGTCGGCAATCAATTTCCGCATGCGGTCCATTTCAACAATTCTGTCGCCTTCCTGAAATTGAATTTTTATATCCGGTGATGCTACTGTCTGTGCCCCTGTAACAGGTTTCTTCTCCTTTCTTCGGGCATCAAGATATCCCAGAACGTCCTGTTTCCGAACGCGGCCGTTAACGCCACTACCCGTTATTGAGTCAAGTTCTGAAGCCGGGATGTTTTCTTTTTCTGCAATATTCCGGACCAGAGGTGAGTAAAACCGGTCGCCCGGCTTATGATTGGCTGCAGCTTTCTGTCCATTTGTTCCGGAATCTTCCTTTTCCTGTGGAGGTTTTTGAGCAACCACTGTTGCTGTAGTTTTTGAAGTTTCCTTCGAATCTGCAGGAGATGAAGTGTCTTTCCTGTCTTTGGTTGAATCTGCTTCTGCAGTTTCACCCATTCCTTCTGTATTGATGATGGCAATGACTTCACCGACGGAAACAGTTGATCCTTCTGAAAACAGCAGTTTGATCACTTTGCCCGCTACAGGTGAGGGAATTTCGGTATCGACCTTATCGGTCGCAATCTCCAGCAACACATCATCTTCTTCAACCATGTCGCCTGCTTTTACCATCCATTTGGTAATGGTGGCATCCTGGACACTTTCTCCCATTTTCGGCATTACCAGATTGAAATCAGCCATGTTTTCCCTGAATTTTATTTATTGAATCAATGCAAAGATATAAAAAGTAGATAATTTATATCAATTCTAAATTACATCAAGCCTATCTCAGGAAGTAAGCAATAAAAACACCCAGATAATTGCCGACGGCATAACCGACAATCCCGACTGTCAGTCCGGTGAGGATCACTTCCCTGTTCTTCAGGGCGCCGGCGACAACCGGTACGAACGGAGGCGAGCAGATCAGCGCGCTTCCGGATATGATGACCGTGTCTGCATCGATTTTAAAAAACCTTGCAATAAATGCATGCAGGATGTGTGATCCGAACATGGCAAGTCCGACATAATAGAACAATGAGACGGAAATATTTGCGAGCTCCTTGATATCCGCCATGGAAGATACAACAATACAGAAAATCAGAATGATGTACATCCCCAGCTGAAAAGTCTTTTTAATGGACTTGATCCTGGGGACAAATGAAAATGCGATTCCGAAAGTTGTGATGAGCAGAATGGTCAGTGCAGTCGAGTAGTCCTCCGGCACGAGCGTTCCGAGAAAATAGCTGATGCCGAGTATCAATACAGATAAGCCAAAAGCAGCAAGTAAAGGAACAAATGTCCCTTTTTCAAAAAAACCTTCATAAGATTCAAATTCCTCCTCCAGGTCGGAATTCTTAATCACAGGACCATGTATTTCTGTTTTTTTGAAAGGAGGCAGGAACAGCAGAAACGCTTTTTGTCCGATTGAAAGTATAAACAACAGATAAACGGCCCCCAAAGTCACTTCATAGGTATGGGTCATGATATACACTTCATTATCAACATTGAGCGCAGTCTTTATGGCCGCCATATTCGGAGTTCCTCCGGTATAGATGCCCACCAGCATTCCTGATACTTTCCAGATCTCATCGATGCTGTCCTTGAATATCCAGTACCCGACAAAGATCATTAACACAACGGTAAAAACACCGATCAGCAACGAAGTAATCGCAGCACCGGCAAGCTTGAACCATCTTTTTACATCCATTGAAAACAGGATCAATGGCAATGCAAGCGGGACTGTAATCTGGGAAAGCAGATCCTGGTATTTGTAAGCACCTTCATGAAGAAGACCGGAATTGCCGAGGATCAGACCAATGGCATAGCAGATCAGGACCGCTCCGATCTTTTTCACAACAGAAAATTTGCTTTCAAGATATATAATGGCAATCGGAGCCAGTATAAAAAAAAAGATCATGAGGATATTATGTAGATTCATGGTGACACATCTTGAAGGTTACTATAATGATATGAACCGCAAATACGGATCTGCCGGATTGAATAACATGTATTTCAGGATTTTCCGCTGAATGATATTGAATGATGCATTCAATTGCTTATGCGGCTGGCTGTCCATTTGTAAGTACTGCCATCTGCATTTATGGTTCCGGTAATTGTATTTCCGGTGACATGGCCTGTGTATATTGCTCCGTCTGCATTGAAAGTGATTTCATCGCCCCTCAGCTTTCCGTTGGTGAGCGCAATGCTTGTCCCGTTAAATGTCAGAGATCCTTCCACCATCTGGAATTCCTGCATGAGATCGAGTTGCCCGTTTCCCAACCTCCATGAACCGTCTACTTTGGCCGGAACGATCCAGAGCAGGGCTGTACACCAGCTTGTGCAATCTTCTTCAAGCCGCACCGTCATATCTGCTTCCCAGTCCTGCATGGTAAAAGTATTGGATACGATGCGTGTACCGGGTTTCAGGTCAAGTATTCTGGGCCGTAACCGCAGGTTGATATCAGGCAGAAGGAACATCGTAATTACCGTTGCTTTTGACAGGTCGGTCTCAAACAGGTCAGCCTGAATGAATTCAGCCTTATCAATGACACCGGCGATGACAGCATTCTGTTTGGAAAGTGCTACCATATCGGGATTGTATTCAACACCCAGAGCCCTGGCACCCAGCTTTGCTGCAGTTATTACTGTGCGGCCGTCTCCGGAACCGAGATCGATCACGTAATCCTGTGGCGTAACTTTGGCAATTTCAAGCATTTTGTCAACAAGAGCCTGCGGGGTAGGCACCCAGACCACATCTTTACCTGCCTGTCCGACCTGAGGCTGATAGTTTTCGTTTCCCTGCTGTGCCTGGGATATCAGACTGACAGACAGCAGTGCGAAGCACAGGGAGATCAGCAACAGATTATTAAAATACTTTGTTTTCATAAATGTTATTCTTTGGTTAAGCAATCAGATCCTAAACTTATCCGGTAGATGTTCTCCAATCTTCTGTTATATCAGAAGTCAGATAACATTGATACATTTAAACTGCTGAATATACAAAAAATATCAATGCATGATTTACCTGATCCGGAAGGTATGGGTATATTTTAACAGGACGGTCCGCTGATTGCTGAAGGGAAGTTCAGGCTCGGTAGCAGATCTGCCGGCATTCAGGTTGTCGTTGTATACGATATAAAAATCATTGCCTTCTCTGGGATTATAACGGAACCTGACATTCCAGATGAATCTTTTGATCAGACTGTTATATTGTATAAAACTGGAAGCGGAAGCAGATATTGAATACATATACAGGATTCTGACGCTGCCGAGATGCGAAAGGAATTTTTGTTCTCTTGAAGAAAAGTTGATCCGGTTCACTTCATAACCCAGATCTATGTTCCAGCTTTCACCAAGCACTATGGCGGAACCAACAGCAAAAGAGTTTTTCCGGCCATCATAATATTTGCCGGATGAAATGGATGATTCCCAATACAATATATCACCCGCAGGAGAAGAATAATCGAACTGAATATCATAAAATGTATACTCACCCGCCGGTACGTAAACATCAGAAGACAGATCAAAATCCTTTGTGAAACTCTCGTATTGAACAGGTATGCTTAGCGCAAAGCCATGATCCTTTTTGGTAGTGAATTGGTATGAGGGTGTTATACTGGCTGTTTCAACCTGATTGTCCAGGTTCTTCAGATAGATGTAAGAATTTAAGCGGACCTGGTGCTGTTTCAGGAATCTGGATTTTTCCCCGGGAATCCATCCATAACGAAGTATGCCGCCAAAACGGGTAAAATCCTTCCTGTATTCAAATCCCATTGCAGGACGATATTCGGATCCTGCCCTTGTATAATTCACATCATAACTTAAACCCTGATATGTACGCCGTTCCCATTGCAGGTAAATCTTTGACGGGTCGGCGAGATTGTGTCCGGATTTTGTGGTATCACTCGTTCCGGCCAATACAATATTCAAATAATCATTTTTGAAAAGGTTTAAAATGGCATCAGTACCAAATCCTATATTGTAATTGCCGTTAAAATCAATCCTGGAAGTGAGCAATCCGCCCAGATAAGAATTGCTGTTCAGACGGATTTTCTTTCTGATCCTGAAAACCGAATTGTTGATGGAGGGCAATATTTCTTCATCTGTCTCATTGTCCTTCAGGAAACCTGTCTGAAGGCTCATAAATCCGATATCCCAGGTATCTGCTCTTCCAGTAAGTCTGAGACCTCCCCATATGGGTACCTTCTGTCCATTGTCAATACCTATTCTCCTGCTGTAAAACAACCGTCCGGTTGAACCGAATGTGAAATCGAATATACTTGACCGCTCAAGGAAGAACTGCCTCTTTTCAGGGAAGAATAAGGAAAACCTGGTCAGATTGACCTGCTGGTCATCGGCTTCAACTTGTGCAAAATCTGTATTAACGGTCAGGTCAAGTGTAAAATTCTTAGAGATGCCGTATTTTATTTCGATCCCTGCCTGCCGTTCCCACGATGATTTTGGTTCATATGCATCCTCGTCATTGTTGAGCATGGTTTTCTGTTCAAAACCTCCCAGCAGGTAAGGAGAAAAGTAGAGCGGATTAATGCTGTTGATGCTATTGAATTCAATATCTTT
>JAFGRC010000080.1 GCA_016935355.1 Bacteroidales bacterium | reverse complement strand
GGTACAGGTGGAACTTTGTCCAATTCATCTTCCTTTTTACATCCCTGCTGACACAATAATATTGGTAGTAGTATGAACAATACGTACTTCAAGAAACATGATGATATTGTTTCCATGATCTCACAAAATATTAATCGATTAATGTTGACATAGGGTAATAAACAGAAACGAAAAAACAATTAAACATTCATCTTCATCTGTCAAATAGATCTCCTTTCACCGGATGTTCATCCTAAAACAATTTACGAATTATTTCCGAAATGGGAAACAACTGTTTTGATAATTTTATTTTTGTGACATATATATTGAACAAATCGTTACGGAAGTCTTAATGAAATTAATGCATGCACATATCATTGTATCTACATGGAGAGGATGAATATTCCGGATTCCTGAAAATATTGTGCACTGTTATGTCAATTGCCTTCAAAGTTGACTGCTTATTGTTCAAATGTTGAGGTTTATTTGCAAAAGAGGATCTTCCTCCATTCTTCTTAAAAATAGCTTGATCCGTCCCAGCAATGTGTGCACAGCTTTTTCTTCGGAAGGCCTATTGCAGCTACAAGATCTTCAAGTTTTTGATATTTCAGTGAGGTGAGATTCATGTTTTTCCTGATCCGGTCAACCATGGCTGTGTATTTACCATTCGTGTGATCGGAATATTCCTTCATATCAAATTCGTCTTTACCTTCAAGAAGTCTCACTGCTTTATGTGTTGCAAGGTCGAGATTTGAACGGGAGCGACTGAAATTGAGGAAATCACAGGGATAGGTGAGGGGGGGACAGGCGATGCGCATGTGTATCTCTTTGATGCCTGCAGCATACAGGTCATGGATGTTATCCTTAAGTTGTGTGCCCCTTACGATTGAATCATCAAGGAACAGTCCTCTTTTTCCGGTGATGACCGAGTGGTTCGGGATCAGTTTCATTTTGGCGACAAGGTCCCGCATTTGTTGGTTCTGTGGCATGAAGCTCCTGGGCCATGTCGGTGTGTACTTTGTATAAGGACGTTTCAGCGGTATCCTTTTTTCATTGCTGTACCCCATAGCATGACCAACTCCGGAATCCGGTATGCCGGCGACAAAATCTGCTTCGACATCATCCTCTCTTGCAAGGGCAGCTCCACATCTGTAACGGCATTCGTCAACATTGATGTTTTCGTAAAAAGAGGGCGGATATCCGAAATAGACCCAAAGGAATGCACAAATCTGCATTTTGTGATCGGGCGGACGTACCTGCCGGTATCCTTCGGCTGTTATTCTGATAATTTCACCCGGCCCCAGGAATTTGTCCGTTTCATAAAGAAGATTGGGAAAGGCGGATGTTTCGAATGCAACTGCAAAGGCATCCTGCTTTTTGCCAATGATAACAGGTGTTCTTCCAAGTTTGTCCCTTGCGGCGATCAGACAGTTTTCCGTCAATATCAACATGGAACAGGAACCCTTTACCCTGTCATAAACATTCTGTATACCTGAAGTAAAATCATCACCTTCACTGATCAGCATTGCAATCAGTTCGGTGGGGTTAACGGATCCCTGACTGGTTTCTGAGAAGGTGCGGTGCTGTTTTAGAAAATAGGCTTCAAGCTCATCCAGATTGATGATCCTGCTCACTGTGGCTACGGCAAAACGTCCAAGGTGGGATGTGACCTGTATGGGTTGCGCTTCCGTGTCGCTGATGACACCAATTCCGACAGTGCCTTCAAATCCGGGAACATCGGTCTCAAACTTGTTTCTGAAATATCCGTCCTCCAGACTGTGAATGGCGCGCTGAAAGCCTGTCCTGGCCGAATAAAAAGCCATTCCTGCCCGCTTGGTTCCCAGATGTGAATGATAATCCGTTCCGTAAAAAACATCTGCCACACAGTCTGACTTGGAAATGCAACCAAAAAACCCGCTCATACTTTACTGTTTATTGGTGATCAAATCGTTGAATTCATGGGGATCAAAATTTTAATCCATAGTGATCAAATTGTGCGAATTAGAAAAAATAAGTGTAACGAAAACTAAAAATAATAAAAAAACGCAGATTCTGATCCCTGTTAATTTTATGTTATTTGATATGGAGTGCGAATTTTCAATGCATATGTCTTTTAAGGAGCACAAATTCAACCGGTCAGACAACATCTTTGCAGCCTGATCAAACCTTATTGTCTATATAATTTCTGATTATGTTAACAAACTGTTCAAACAATTTTTCATATCTCCCGGATTTTTGAGGTTCCGGTTGAAATTCCATGACAACCGGATTCCACTTTGAAACATTTTCATATCCCTGTTCAATTCCCGTTTGTTTTGCGGCAAAATATGCTGTGCCCAGGGCTGAACCTTCACTGGAATGATGTATCAATACGGGCATATTCATTATGGAAGCGGACAGCGCTTTAATACCTGAGAAATTGGAAAATCCGCCGCTTAAATGTATGCATTCAAAATTCCTGTCGCTCAGTTGCTTCAATTTTCCAGCGATCAGTTTCAGGTTGAACAATATGCCTTCAACTACGCTTTTCAGCAGATGAAGCGGAGTGTGAGAATCGCCCTGGTTGACAAATCCTGTTATGGACCTGTAAATCTGGAAAGGAGCTCTTTCACCGAACATCCAGGGAAGGTGGAATATACCGTCTTCCCGGGCCCATAGCGGATCCAGAGCATTTTTCCTGATCTTTTTGAGGTCAATGCCAAGATCCTTCGTGACTTTTTCAATGACATTAAAACAATTGTTGCTTGCTCCGCCGTTAACGAAGAACAGATCATCGAGACAATATGAGAACAATATGCCTTCATCATCCGTTTTCTTTTCCGCACTTGTGAAACGGACCGCTCCGCTTGTGCCTAATGTCATTGTAAGATCAGAGGGACTGATACCGGACATGCCCAGATTTGCAGCACAACCGTCACTCAGTCCGGGTACAATGCTGATTCCGTCCTCGATATCATCAGAAGAGGTTTTTAATATAACCTCCGGACCGACAAGTCCCGGCAGCCGGTTTGTCTCAATACCACACCATTGCAAAGCTTCGTTATGCCATTGCTTTTGGGTAATGTCAAAAATACCTGTGGATGAGGCTGTTGAATAATCCAAAACCAGATTGCCGGTAAGTTTATAAAGCAAATATTCCTTGATCCCGATGAAGTATCTTGCTTTCCGGAATGTACCGGATTCATTTTCCTGCAGCCAATTGATCTTGGTAAGCCATGACATGGGGTGTACCGGTGTTCCCGTTTGCCGATAGAATGCTTGTCCTTCGATCGTGTTTTTCAGATTTTCTGCAATTTCTGCACTCCTGTAATCATTCCAGAGCATCAGGTTACCCAGAGGCTTTATTTTTTCATCCACAGGCATGATGCTGTGCATCATGGTATCCATGCCGATGGCAAAGGGCGGGTATCCCATATTACGCATCAATTTCTTCAGGCTTTGCAGTACTTTTTTGTATATGATAGCGGGATCATGTTCCATCCTGCCCGGTTCACCGGATATTACCTGATAGCCTGCCTTGCTGCTGCCCAGCAACCTGCCTGATGTCGAAAAGGCCAGTGCCTTGACTCCCGATGTGCCAACATCCAGTCCGATGATATATTCTCCTTTTGTCATCTGATCATGATTGTATATTTGGACGATATTTCAAAGGTAATTATTAATTAACGTGAGTCCGGCTAATTTCAAAATGTTGATTCTGCATGTTAACCGTTTTTTTAGTTTATTTTAGCTTTTCGATAAATCGTAACTGGTTATGAGATCGTACCGCTTAGCTGTGATTTAGGTATCCATGTAGATTCCATTTTGCGAATAAGCCGCATCGGATTTTTATGATTTTGTCCTGTTTATGAAAGACAATGAAATACATAAATTAAGAAACCGGAGACAATACCTGATTGTACCGGAAGAAATCGATTGCCCGTTTCATCATGAAAAAATTATTATTGGTCAGGATTATTTACTTTATGCTCATCCGGATATTATTATAACTGAAATTAGCCTAATGCAAAGAAGGCTGATACTTTTGGGTGACATATTTGACTTTCGACAACCTGAAATAAATAATCATGATATTTTGAAAGATCTTGTTTGCTTTAATTTTCAGATGCTACTTGAGAAAATTTCAGAATACACAGGCCGATATGTTCTCATTTATATTGAAAAGGATGTAATAAGATTGATACATGACGCCACAGCAACACGTAAAATCTATTATTGTCAGTATAATAATAAATTGTGGTTTGCATCCAGACCAAATTTACTTGGTAAATTATTGAATCTTAAGAAAACCTCTGACCTTTCCAAAATTGATTTTTACCATTCAGATGCTTTCAAGAGACTAAACAACTCAAATGTTGGTAACACCACAATTTATGACGAAGTTTTTCAGTTGATACCAAATCATTATTATGATCTTAACAAGTTTCAGTCAGTTCGATACTGGCCCAATAAGAAAATTGAGTATCTGACTGTTTCAACTGTTGCTGAAAAATGTGCAACGATTATAAAGGGCTATATTAAAAGTATTTCAAATCGTTATCCTGTTATGCTTCCTGTCACTGCAGGTAAAGATTCCAGATTGCTTCTTGCTGCCACAAAAGATATCAGTGATCAAGTTTATTACTATATAAACAAGATGGCTGGAATGACTGAAAAATGCAATGACATCAGGATACCCAAAAAGCTTATGTCAAAATTGGGTCTTGCTTTTCATATTGAAGAACCGATTGATACAATTGACAATAATTTCAAAAATATTTACTTCGAAAATAACGAGTTGGCTTCAGATCGATATCTTTCTGTGATTTACAATTACTTTGTTAATCATCAGGACAGGGTTAATCTGCCTGGTAATATAGCAACAGAAGGATTTGGTTTATTGTATTATCCGGGCTTTACCTCAAAAGGCGAATCAATAGCAAAAGTATTTAAGTTGCACAAATATAAATTTGCTGCAGCATATTATTCTGATTGGCTTTCAGGCTGTAAGGATATTTGTAAAAAGAACAATGTTAATATAGCAAATCTGTTTTACTGGGAAGAACGTCTTGCCAACTTTGGCACCCAAATCCAGCTGGAGAAAGACATTGCTCAGGAGGATTTCAATCCTTTTAACTCCAGATTCCTGATTACACTCTTTCTCTCATTAAGACCCGGATTGATAAAACCACCCCGCTATTTTTTGCATAAAAAAATAACCAGGCTTCTTTGGCCTGAAGTTTTATGTATTCCGACAAATCCCGGAATTAAAAAAAGTATAAAGATAATACTAACTTATATAGGCCTTTTAGGTATTTTAAAACGCTTCCAAAAACGGATTTTTTGAGATTAAGAATTAATAGAATATTGACAGTTTCTTTTGATGCAGGATCTGTATAAGTTTATTTGGGCGGTTTTTAATTATAACTACCGGGACAGTTATCTTTGAAAAAATGAAAACATTTCAGATAATTCTTCAGAATCGGCACTGATAAACAGGATAATAGTAATACCAATCTTTTCCTTCTAATTGATGACGCTCGAATTTGCAATTTATGGATATCAAAATTTCTTCCCATTTACGCTGCGGAAGTATCATATTCATTCCGTTAAAGTAATAGTGACATATGCAGGTATATTCAGGTTCAGACAATCTGCCTTCATTCATCCAGGACTGATAACGCTGAAATGTCAGACTGTTATCCAGAATGAAGCTTTTGGGATTGTATGCTTTTACATAATTACCCCACAAGCGCATGGAAAATCCAAATTCTGCATCAGTTAAAAGGCCGGATCTGTATTTTTGAATGAGCAGATCGGCATCGTAAGCATCAGGATCAAAATTATCAGGTACCAGTGCCTTGCGAAATACCAAAGTCCCTTTATCATTCAAAATATTTTTTAATATTTTAAGCAATACAACGTGTTTCTCAACGGACAAAATATTACCAAATACACCGTCACCCAAAACTGCATCAACCGGTTCTGCTAAATATTTTTCCAATTCAAACCAGCAGGCCTGAATTATTTCTTCATTTGCTTTAAGTTCATCTGGTATCCAGTCTTTATACATTTCAACAGCATCCAGGCTGCGGTCGACACTGATCACTTCAAATCCGTTACTAACTGCCATGGAACGTATTTCAGGTGTCATGCCCAGAACAAGAATCCGCTTTTTGGGACCTGCATTTGAGGATAATCCGGTCAATATGCATTTATGATATAATTCTACCTCTTTTGGGTTCGGTGAGCCTGCCTCATATCTCATCCTGGATTTTAAATCAGCAATTCTTGATACAATAGTTGGTTTGTCCCAGTATGAAAAAGAATTAATATCAGACATATTCGCAAAAAATGTTTCAGGTAGTACCAAATAACTTATTTTATAATATCATTGCTAATCTTATATACGCAGAGGATTCAAATTGGTTTTCAATAAAACCTGTTGTTGATAAAGATTTTACCTAAATATCGCAAAAACTTTAAGAATAGCGTGTTAGTTTAGCCTGGCAATAATAATCCTTATTTTTGGTTCATCGAATATCTGTTGTAACCTTAATTAAAGTCTGTATCCTATAATTTTCAGTTGACAAATTTCTTCTTAAATATTGGCGTATACCGTTAACAGAATGTCTCTTTAGATTCTTTTTCCATAAATTAGCATGCGGTTATACATTTTAAATACATAATGATTTGCATGAAATCACGGCGAAGATTTGTGATCGGAGATATTCACGGTGCATACAGAGCACTGGTACAATGTTTTGAGAAGTCCGGTTTCAACAGGGAGCATGATTTGCTTATATGCCTGGGGGATGTATGTGACAGCTGGCCGGAAGTCAACAAAGTATTCGATACGCTTTTGCTCGTGAAGGATCTTGTATTTATTCTGGGCAATCATGATCACTGGGCACTGGACTGGTTTATAAATCAAAATCATCCTGATGAATGGCTTATGCAGGGTGGGGAAGCGACACGGGAATCATACCCGGAAGAAGTTCCTGAGAATCATATCAGAATGTTAAAAGAGGCCAGGTTTTATTACAGAATGGACCGGAAACTGTTTGTGCATGGAGGTATTACATCTGGTATCCCCTTGGAAAAACAAGACAAATATAACTTAATCTGGGATCGTTCCCTGGTTCATACGGCAATGCACTTCAGGAATTCGGGCAGCGAAATGAATATTACAGGATTTGATGAGGTATATGTGGGACATACACCAACACTGAATTTCGGACAGCTTTTACCTGTAAAAGCGTGTGAATTATACATGATGGACACCGGTGCCGGATGGCCGGATGGCGTGCTGACCATGATGGATGTTGACAGCAAGGAAGTTTTTCAGAGTGATGTTGTAAGCAATTTATATCCGGGTGTAAAAGGAAGGATTTAAGGATCATTAGGAAAGCAGGATGAGGAATTGGGAGCGAGTCCCTCAAAAATGTGCATTATTGTCCCCGGAGGAATAACTGAAAAAAAAGTGTTCCATTAGAGGGATTGAGAACGGATCCCTCAGTATATCAATATATAATACCTTGAAAAATAATAACATTTAAAGTTTTTACATAAGAGGAATTCACAAGTAAGTATTCGGAATAATAAGAGATTGAAAAGGGATTTGAAAAAATGAAGATTCGGGAATAAGATATGATGAATGGAAAATGAAAAATGAAGAGTTGAATATGAAAAATTTTAATGTATCCTGACAGGCAAACTGTAACAACCGTGAATGAATCTTCGTTATGATTTATAAGAATGATACATTAAGGTGCACCGAATGGCCAGGTAATGATTCTTACTAAGATAAAATTATTGATATTCAGATATTTTTACATTTCCCATCATGAAAACACGTGGCAGAAATATTGAATGACTTTTTTAAATTATAACAACTTGAATCATGAAACCCACATGATACTATTTATTATACTAAACAAAAATGATTAAATCATGTGGGTTCTTCCGACTTTCGGTACGGGACAAGCTATACGACCATTAAAAATAAAATTAAATACGTATGAAAAGAACACTTTTTTATATCACTATAAGTGTTTTGGCTTCTTTCCTGGCTGCATCCTGCGAAATGGAAGAAGTAACTTTTGACGAATCTTTACTGATCGGAAAATGGCAATCGGGCACCCTGTACTACAAATATCTGGAAGACGGCACAGGTGCGACCTGGGATGAAGGTGATGATGTTTTTGAGGATGAAGCGCAGGAGTTTACATGGACCCTGGTAAAATCAGAACTAACACACATCCATATTCTGGAAATGGGAGGGACGGTCCCCAAAGTTTATACGGTGACGGAACTTACTGCTGCCACATTAAAATATCATGATGATTTTGGTAAGAGCTTTTCGTTTATTAAAGTAAACCCATAGGCAGAGTATACCGGAAAGCCATGTGCAACGATCAGTACATGATAAAGCTTGTGCAGCAAGGAGACTTTTTGTCGTGCGGATCGGGGGTGCATGACAAAAAGAATTATCAATGTCATGTTAGAAACTTGTCCACGGGGACAATAAAAACTTTTATGGTAAAGAACAAATCAAGAAAAAATTTAAAAATTTCCTCATAATGAATTTATCATGAAGAAATTTATAAAAATATTTTTCATTTCCGTTGCATCACTGCTTGCAGTTCTCATTATTGGAATCTGTATTGCTTTGTGGCTTGTGTTCACTCCTGAAAGGATAACGCCAATTGTCAGGAACCAGGCTGATAAATATATCGCCTGCCGGTCAGAAATTGGTGCAGTTGAATTGACTTTTTTCAGTACTTTTCCCCGTTTTGGATTGAAAGTCAACCGTTTTACATTAATCAATCCTGTGGCTGATGCACCCAGTGATACCCTGGTTCATGCCGATAAGCTGGTCGGTGTGCTTGATGCTGCGGCATGGTGGAAAAACAAAGAACTGATCATAACCGAATTTGTTCTGACCAACGGAACCATTCATGCATTCAAGGACGGTCTTGGACATACCAATTTTAACATTCTAATACCTGATACAGTCGCAAAATCAAAAACCGGATCAGAGGCAATGTTCAGCATTATTGATTTCAGAAATGTTGAACTCAATAACATAAACCTTGTTTATATTGATATTTTGTCAGATCTAAAAGCCGATATCCGGAACCTGTCCGCAAAGATTACCGGAACAATAAACCATGACATCATCAGCGGCAATGTTAAGTTAAGCAGGTCCGATATTTCACTTGAGCGTAAAGGTGAGAATTACTTTCAGCATGTTTCGGTGCGTTGCGCAATACCAGCTGAAATTATTCAATTCGGCCAAAAAATAAAGCTTCATGAAGCATCGGTCTCAATAGATGATCTGGAAATATTACTGGATGGCGACATTGAGACCGACTCCCTTGGTAAAAATATCATTGCAAACATCAGCTACAAACTGAGATCCTGGCCGGTTAAGAATATTTTAGCATTGGTACCGGCCGGATTCAACTCATTTTTGACCGGAATTGACATGGACGGACTGTTGACATCGGAAGGTAAAATTTCGGGTATCCTGAATGATTCCCTAATGCCGTTGATGAACATCCATTTTCTTCTGGAAAATGCCATGGTGAAATATAACGGTTTTCCCTTGCCCATACATGATATTAACTGTGATGTTTCATTCTGCTCGGATATGAAAACCGATTCACTGTCGTTTGTACGCATCAACTACCTGAATGCCAAAACGCCGCAATCGAACGTTGCAACGAAAGGATTGGTGTATCATCTCTTTTCGGATGTTACCTGCAAGCTGACATCAAATGCAGGTTTAACCCTGGATGAATTCAATACTTTATTACCTGGTACCATGAAGCTGAACCTTGCAGGTCATCTGTCCGGCCGGATTTTGTCAGACTTTTCCATAAACCAGATCAGGAATATGCAGCTTGAAAAGATGAAGTTATCCGGTTCTGTAATCCTTTCAGATTTTTGTGCTGTGTATGACAGCATATCGATTCATACTGACCGGTCAATTCTTGAATTTAAATTGCCAAATCCTGACGCTTCATCAAAGAACACGGGATATGCTTTTGCAGTAATTGCATCGGACAACATGGATGCAGGAAAAATTGAAAGCTATCATGCATCTCTGCAAAATTCGGTGATAGCTTGGGAAACATCAGATGTGAGGGATACAACGGGGACCCCCGCCATCATCTGCTCCTTTCAAATGGATTCCCTGACAGCAGTAATGGACACCATAAGATTTGCTGTTACAAAACCAAACGGAAAAATTTCAGTATCAACCGACGATGATCAATCCGGTCAGTCAAAAATCAGTCTGACTTATAACAGTGGGATCTTGGAAACAGACATCGGGCAAAACTCTGCCAAAATTGAAAAGATCAATATCAGAAGCGATGTTTTACATGACAGTACTGTAGAAGACTTTTTTCTGCAAGGGATGGCAAAAGGATTTGTTGAAATGGAAAGGGGTAGCATAAACCTTTCAGCTCTTTCATATCCGATAGAGATCCCTGCCATAATAATGAATTTTGAATCTGAAACTTTAAATATTAAAGAGAGTAGAGTAAACATCGACAAGTCTGATTTTCAATTAATCGGAAACTTGATTAATGTGCTGTCCTATTTCAGAGGCGACTCAATACTCAGGGGAAACTTCAGTTTTGTTTCAGCTACAACCGATATATTACAGCTGATGAGTCTTACAAGCGGAATAGGCAATGCAGATACGACGGTCATGGAAAACCCTGAAGGTGCAGATAAAGATTCTTCCTACACCGGACCTTATATTGTGCCGAAGGGTATTGATATAACGCTCAGCACGAATATAAAACAGGCAACCTTCGGAATTGACACGGCCACCAATATAGTTGGCAGTATGCAGGTTCATGACGGCATATTATTACTCGATGAAATTACCTTCGCGACTTCCGCGGCAAAGATGCAGCTTTCAGCTATGTACCGTACACCGAGAAAGAATCACCTGTTCCTTGGACTGGATTACCATATGCTGGATGTGGAAATTGGTGAACTGTTAACCATGATACCTGACATTGATACGCTGATGCCCATGTTGAGAAGCTTTGGAGGGAAGGGTGAATTTCACATTGCTGTCGAAACATATCTGGATTCTTTGTATAATATTAAGAAATCAACTTTGCGGGGTGCCTCATCCATTAAAGGGAATGATCTCGTATTAATGGACGGGGAAACTTTCAGTGAAATTGCCAAAACGCTCAGATTCAATAAACAAACGGAAAACAGAGTGGATTCCTTATCTGCCGAATTCACAATCTTCCGTGAGGAAATTGATATTTATCCGTTTCTGATCGTCATGGATAAATATAAAGCGGTGGTGGCAGGCCGGCATAATTTTGACCTCAGTTTTGATTACCATATTTCAGTGGTTGACAGCCCATTGCCCGTTAAACTGGGGGTTGATATAAAAGGCACTATGGATGAGTTGGATTACGCGCTTGTCAAATGCAGGTATGCGGAGTTCTACCGCCCGGCATCGAGACAGGTTGTTGAAAACCGGCAGCTGGAACTGAGAAAGATGATCCGGGATGCACTCACACAAAAGGTATTAGATTGATTCTACCTATTGTAAAAAGATCTGTGATGCACACAGTCAAAAGCTGTAAAATTAGTCTCGTTGTCATAAAGAAGGTCAGAGATTGCACTTCATTTAAGATGCTTTTCGTTTCTTGCCGAATATTCTTTGCAGCAAGCTTCTGTTGGAATCGTCGGTATAATATTTCTTATCATAACCGTATTTGTAAGACTCACGATGAATATAAATGTCATTAATTATTAATGACAGATTCTTTATCTTATTGGCCTCAATATTTTTAAGCGTTTGTTTAAAAGCCTCTTTAATCGTCTTGTTCAACCTTGCTATGAGTACATTCAGATCAGCATATTTCATGAGGATATGTGTTTCCGTAAGAATTCCTGCCGGTGCGGAATCAATAATGATATAATCGTACATTTCCCTGAGTTTATCGATTAACTCAGCTGTCCGTTCAGAGTTTATTAATTCGGCAGGATTTGGAGCCGCAGGTCCTGCGGGAATGAAGTCCATATTCTCCACCTGTGTGGGCAGGATGATATCTTCGAGTATGGCCTTATCAATTAAAAATGAACTGATTCCGATCATATTGTTGGATGTAAATTCCTCATAAATTTTTGGTCTTCTCAGGTCAAATTCGAGCAGGACGGTTCTGTGACCATTTAGGGCAAAAACCGAGGCAAGATTCATGGAGCAGAATGTTTTACCTTCCCCGCTTGAAGTTGAGGTGATCAGGATGATCTGTTTTTTCCCACCTTCTGAAAAGAACTGGAAGTTTGTTCTGATTGACCGGAAGCATTCCGTTACAGATGAATTGGGATGATCATTCACAACCAGTTTTGATCTGCGGAAACTGTGAAATACCCTGCCTAAAACAGGATAGTCTGATATTTGCTCAATCTCATCGGTGTCCGCTATTTTATTATTAAAAAAGTCCTTAATCAATAAAAATGAGGTTGGCAGGAGCAGTGCCAGAAAAAATGCCAGTGCATAATTCAGGGGTGCTTTCGGCCATACCGGATATGACATAAATAGAACTGCAGGGTCAACAATTTCATAGTCAGGCATACTTGATGCCCTGGCAATTTGGGCTTCAGATCTTTTTTGGAGCAGAAATGTATATATTTCATCGTTTATATCGAATTTTCGTTCAATGCTCCGCAGCTTAAGTTCTGTTTTCGGTATTTCCGATATCTGGCTGTTTGCATTGCGAATGCGGTAATTTACCTCATTCAGATTAATGTTCACAGTATTCAGATTATTGTTGACTGTTTCCTGAAGGGTTCTCTTCGTTTGTTCAATTTGTGCATTAATATCATTAAGATAAAGATTTTGTTGGCTTGAGCTGTTCCTGAGTAGTCTTGCGCGTTCATCATTAAGAGTTATGAGGTTGGTTACAAGTGTAGTCAGTATCGGATCCACAACATCCATTACACTTGGGGCGGAAAGCGTTGAAATATCATTCGAGGCAAGATAAAGCCGAAGGGATTCATAAATTTTCTTTTGAGATTCCAGGCTTGATTTCTGATCTTCCAGACGGGTTAGCTGTTCAAATATTTGCTGACCCTGAAAACTTAAATCCATTACACCTTCAGATGTTCTGAAATTTCTCAGTGTTGATTCAGCGTATGTCAGTGAATCTGCAACATCTGAAATTTGAGTATCGATAAAATCTACAGTACTGGATGCGATTTTATTCTTTTTTTCCATATTTCTATCAAGATAAGCTGATGTGAGCGCATTCAGAAAATCTGTAACCTTTTCCCGATGCGTTTCTTTCAGCGTAACTTCAATAATGGTTGAGTTTTGTGAAGTGGATTTTGCCTGGATTGCACTCTGATATTTACGTGTCAGATTATTGACGTTATTGAAATAGAAAAACAAATTTTTGTCTGTTGTGAAATCCACAGAAAAATTACCCTCCCTTATGACCCTGAAATTGAAATAATTGGTTCTGATCTCATCTCCGAATCTGAACCGTTGATTGCCAAAATATATTTCAGACACGTATGAAACAATCTGGTCGTCTATATAATTATACAATGCTATTTGTTCCCCTGTGGATTCAATTGTAAATTCATTATCGTTGAGAAAAACGATCTTGAAAGCCATATAAATAGGTTGCGGAATAGAAGGGTCCAATACTACCCTGATGGGGCAATTCTTATAAAGCTCTGTCTTACGGGTAAAGGGAGTATTCATAAACAGATTGGCCAGAGCACTGTTCTTGGTCGAATAATAGGTGACATTAAGGTTAAGATCATCAAAAACACTTCGAATAAGAGTGTAGGATTTCAGAACTTCCAGCTCATTATCCACTATTTTTTGATTGCCAATCATTCCAAAGTTCAGCATCATGTCGGATGAGTTGAGCAGGGAATTATTTTCGGATTCTGTGATATAAATAGTCGTTTTATTTGTATATTTCTTTACTGAGAAATGGTTTACAACAAAGGCTGCTATTAAAAATATTATGATGCATGCTATATAGACAATCCTATAAGATAACAGCCTGTTTATTACTTTTTTGTAATCAATATTTGATGAAAACAAATCCTGTTCTTCTTTCATGATAAAATAATCTGTTTAATACTATAACGATCTCGTAATTAATATTATTGATAGTACTGCTGAAATGGACGTAAGTACACTGGCTGTAAGAGTTAGAGCATAATCTCTTAATTCCCTGTATTTCGCTTTTATTGGGTTGATGACCAGCACATCATTTGGTAGCAGATAATAGTATTCGGAGGAGGCAATATTTTTTTTGGTCAGATCGAGATAATAATATGTAATTACATTGTCCTTCTCCCTAACCAGTGTGACGGTAGAAAGATCCCCAAAAGTTGTTGTCCCGCCGGCATAACCAATAGCCTGAAAAACAGTGATTTTTTCATCGTAAAATGCATGCTGGCCCGGAGCAGCAACTTCTCCCAGAAGCGTTACCTTATTGCTTACAAAACGAACAACTATTGAAATGTCATTCAAATACTTTTCAAAAGATTGTTCTATTGTCACTCTGGCTTCATTTATGGTCATATCCTTGACATAAATATTTCCAATAAAAGGTAATGTTATTATACCTTCATTATCAACAACATAACTTAATAATTCATTTTCAACAGAAAAATATCTTTCATTAAAAATGGAATTGGTTTTCTCGTCCAGGCTGAATATCTTAATGTATAGATAATCATAGGGTTGAATTGTTTTTTCTGAACGTTCGGCACGAAATGCATTTGTTATTGAACCAGGACCGGCATCGGCGACAAATTTAAGCTTGTTTATCGGTGCGCAGGAAGAAATAAAAAATATGAGACATGATAACAATGTCATTAATAAGCCAGGTGATTTTTTAGTGATGTTCATTTGATCAAGTTTAATATGCGCTGTATGGAACCTTTTCTTTTCTCTGGTGCTAAATTAAACAAAAAATAGCTCAAATAATCTCTATTTTCTGAAATCGAAATTTTCATGAAGAAATCAGATGGTTAAAGCTTAAAGTGTTTACGTAAATT
>JAFGRC010000012.1 GCA_016935355.1 Bacteroidales bacterium | reverse complement strand
GCCTGGAACAGGACTCGAACCTGCACGTCCTTGCGAACACTAGTCCCTGAAACTAGCGCGTCTACCAATTCCGCCATCCAGGCTGATCATCTTGAAAATCGGAGTGCAAATATATAAATTATTTGGTCTATAAAATGCATTCACAACAGAAAAAAGACTTTGTTAAGCATTGAAAAGTATGGCAATACAATCATCATTACATTTCATTTCCTGAAGTGGTATACCGATTGAATTTTTATCGACATTTACAGATATGGATCTCAAAGATAAATTTTACTTTTTGCGCCGGAATCATATTTGTCATTTTATAGATGATATGAAAGAATTTTTAAATGTCGATATTATCAACTTTGGCCAGACAAGCATTACGGTGAATCTGCACTAGAATGCACAGCATTTTTCAATTGTGATGAAATTGTCAGAGTTGAAATCATTAAAAACGAGATTCGGATCAGTCTTTGCGGAAAATTTAAATGTCAAGGTTTTTAGATTCCTGTCCCACAAAGGGTAGTTCATATTAAACAATAAAAGGTCAGTCGGATTGTATCATACATCAGTTAAAATCTGCAGAATTCATGAAAGGTACACAAAGAGCGAGTTTGCAGGAACATAGCTGCCAGGTTGAACGATTTAAGAAAATGCCCGGCATATTTCGGTTAACAGGTATATCCATATTCCTTGCAATCATACTCCTTTCAAATCGGGTAGCCTGCCAGGACAGGATCTTTGATGGCACCCGGCATAAAATAGGTTTCCAGTGCGGATTTGGTGATCAGAACTGGAAACTCGGTTTGATTGATCTGTCCATTGATGTTTCTTACACTTATGAGGTATATTTTTTACAGTTGCAGTATTACTATTCATTGTTGTCGAAAGAATACTGGGGTATCGATTTTTTGTTCCAGCCCCAGTATAACATTGTTCGTTTAAAAATTCCGGATGATTCTTATTTCAAGGAAAACGGATTTGAATCCGGACTCAATTGCGGAATTGTTGTGCGACGGAATTTATTATACAACAGGTTAAGTGTTTACGCGTTGATCAGCTCAGGACCGCATTACATCAGCAATGCACCTGTAAGGCAGGCAAACGGTTTTATTTTTTCCGATAACGTCAGTCTGGGTGTAAACTACAGGATAAACGACAAAATCTATCTGGATTTCCGGCCCGGATTCCGGCATGTTTCAAATGCCGGAATCAGACGTCCGAATGGCGGCATAAACACCCACACCTATACTGCCGGTTTGCTGATCATTCTGTAAAAAACCGTGCCGGTTTCCTGGTACTGTGTGCCTGCATCAACTTCGTATCCGTCCCTTAATCTGTTCGTATAATGTATTGTTTCATATACTTCCGCAGGACTTGCGGAAGCGAAAAAACCGGCCAGCGAGGCCCTTTCACAGGCTGATACATCATCTCATCACCGCACCGCCGCATCGTCTCATCATCTCATACCTGCATCACCATCATAATATCGAACGGATGGGATTGCAAATGAAAATTCTGCTAATTTTGAATTTCGGTAAACGAATCGGGCAAATGGAACATACTCCCTTTTTAAAAGAAATTGCTATACATCTGCTGAAATCCGGAAAATATAACCTTGAAGAAACATGTGTTGTTTTCCCGAATAAAAGAGCCCGGATATATTTCAGTAAATATTTGGGAGAACTGACAGAAAAACCCGTCTGGGCTCCCAAATACACCTCCATAAATGAACTGATGGAGCAACTATCCGGTCTTGTACTTGCAGATAAGCTCAGTCTGATTTTTGAGCTGTATAAATTATATACAGAAATCACAGGTTCAAAGGAAAGCTTTGATCTTTTTTATCCTTACAGTGAAACCATTCTGGCTGATTTTGATGAAATTGATAAATATCTGGTGGATGCAGGTGACATGTTTCAAAACCTGTCATCCCTTAAATCTATCGAAGGCCGGTTCAATTATCTTTCCGATGAGCAGATCAAGGCAATACAAAGATTCTGGAACACATTTGATCCTGATCATATTACAGCGGGTCAGGAGACTTTTCTTACCATCTGGAAAGTATTGCCCGATTTGTATGAGAAATTCAGGAGGAGTCTGGAGTCCAAAGGACTGGCGTATGAAGGAATGGCATATCGTATCGTGAACGATAAGATCCGGTCCGGTAATACCGTTTCCGGTTTACGTCATGAGCAGTACCTTTTTATCGGTTTCAATGCGTTGAATACCTGCGAGGAAAAACTCTTCAGGTATATGAAGAACCTGAATAAAGCCGGATTCTTTTATGATTATGATACCTGGTATACCAATAATGACATACATGAAGCAGGCTTTTTCATCCGGAAAAACCTCAGGGATTTTCCACCTGAATCGAACAGTAACAATGAAAACCTTTTGAAATCGGAGAAGCACATCACCTTTCTTCCGGTGCCTTCCAATACGGGTCAGGTTAAAGCCATATCGTCCATTCTGAAAAGGCTGGGAATCAGTTCAAACGATCATGCAGCAAATACCGCAATAGTCCTGGCGGATGAAAGCATATTGCTACCGGTTCTCTATTCCCTGCCCCCACAAATTAAAGAAGTCAATATTACGATGGGGTATCCGGCAGATGAATCAGCGGCCTTCAGCCTGATAGATTCCCTTTATGAATTGTTGAGAAACACAAAGATAAACCAGCAGGGTGTTCCGTTGTTTTACCGTCAGGATGTCCTTTCCCTGATCAACAATCCGTTACTGCTGGATATTTATGCTGAGGAAGAAACAGGTATCAGAAAAGAGATCGGCAATATAAACCTTGCCTATATTCCTGCTAATCAAATCCCCTCATGCAAAAATGCAAACATCCTGTTTAATTACAACGAACTTGCAAATAATACGAGCGGGTACCTTGTTTTTCTTTTTGAGTATGTGATCAGGAACATACTGAACGGTGAAAAAGCAGGGCATCCTGCAGGAGTTTTACAAGTTGAAGCACTGTATCAGGTTTACACGTTAGTCACAAGGATGCATGACAATATCATGGATTACCGGATCGGACTTTCGGCTGCTACTTATTTCAGGCATGTCAGAAAGCTGTTGCGAAACCATCATATACCTTTCAGCGGTGAACCACTGGCCGGATTGCAGGTCATGGGTATACTGGAAACGCGTACCATTGATTTTGAGAATGTAATTATGCTATCAATGAATGAAGGTATTATGCCAAAAATGCAGCAGTTCTCCTCTTTCATCCCTTACAGCCTGCGTTACGGCTTTGGATTACCGACACCCGAACATCACGATTCCATATATGCATATTATTTTTACAGGCTTCTGCAGCGGGCAAAAAATATTTTCCTGCTTTACAACTGCAACAGTGAAGGATTGCAGACCGGAGAGCGCAGCCGTTTTTTGCACCAGCTTTATTACGAATTCCCCGTTGATATTGAGGAAAGCTCGTTTCTTTTCAATGTATCCGGGATTCCTGTGAAGAAGATCGAAGTCCTGAAAAATGAACGCATCCTTAAAATACTTCATAATAAATATCTGTCACAGGATGCAAAAATTCTGACACCAAGTGCCGTTAATGAATTTCTCAACTGTTCGCTGAAATTTTACTTTCACCATGTGACCGGACTTCCCCAACCAGATGAAGTGGTTGACACAATCGACGGTAAATTGTTCGGTAACCTGCTTCACAAAAGCATGAAGATCCTTTACGAAAGCTTTGAAAGTTCTTATGTGGATCAGAATAAGCTTTCCGGATTGTTGAATGATCACGGTATCATTCACAAGGCAATTGAAATCGCTTTCAACGAAGAGATTTTCAACATAGATAACGGGGATCATGCAGGGAAAATAGAAGGCTTCAATTTGCTAATCAAACAGATACTTCACAAATACATCCTTCAGATCATCAAATATGACATTACCATGACACCTTTTGAGATTGTTTGTCTGGAACAATCTTTTCAGGTGAATTTTCCGGTTAAAGTTCAGGGCATCGCAAAGGAACTCATGATCGGAGGCATTATTGACCGTATTGACAGATATGACGGATTGACCCGGATCCTTGATTATAAAACCGGCAGGATAAAAAACATTTTTCCCGGACTTGAAGCACTTTTTGATAACGGTACCGTGGAGCGGAACGACGCGGTGCTTCAGGTGCTGATCTATGCACTGGTATATGACAGGCTGCATCCCGGCAATACAATCGTACCGGGTATATTCTTTATAAGGGAAAGCCATAAGGAGCGATTTACCCACCACATCAAACATGGCCGCAAAGGACTTCTGAAGTCGTTTGCCGATGTGAAAAATGAGTTTCAGGATCTTCTTTCTGCCAACCTGAGCAGGATTTTTGATGCGGCTGAATCCTTTAACCAGACTGAAAACCTTAAGATCTGCGCATATTGTCCTTATGCCAGAATCTGCCACCGGCAAAAATACGATTAGTTGAATATTATTCCTGTTCGGTATCATCTTTTAACAGATCCGGCCGGAGCAGCCGGGTCCGTTCAACGGACTTGCTGTGCCTCCATTCATCAATCCATTGCTGATTGCCGGAAAGAAGTATTTCAGGCACTTTCCATCCTTTGTAAACAGCCGGCCGCGTATAAGTAGGCGGTGCCAGCAGGTTATCCTGAAAAGAGTCCGTTAATGCAGAAGTCTCATCTGAAATAGCACCGGGAACTATTCTTACAAGACAATCCGTTACCACAGCCGCAGCAAGTTCGCCACCCGATAACACAAAATCACCTATTGACAGTTCCCTTGTAACCAGATTATCCCGAATCCTTTGGTCAACGCCCTTATAATGCCCGCATAACAGGATGATATTTTCTTTGGTGGCCAGATAATTTGCTGTTCTTTGTGTAAATTTCTTACCATCAGGAGTTAAATAAATTACTTCATCATATTTTCGTTCCTTTTTCAGCTTGCTGATAAGCAGATCTATCGGTTCGATACACATGACCATTCCGGCTCCGCCTCCGAAAGGGTAATCATCGACCTGTTTCTGTTTATTTTGTGCATAATCCCTGATATCATGCACGTATATGCTGACAATTTCTTTTTGCCGCGCACGTTTGATGATCGAGTGGTTGAGTGAACTTTCAATTAAATACGGTAGTATGGTCAGAATATCGATCCGCATCTGTGTTTTCTTCAATAATAGGCATTTAATTCAAAACCCCACCCCAGGACATACCACGGGATTTAATCCTTAGGGGATGTACCCTGTAAATCTGTTCATTTTTGTATAGTAAGCAATTCTCTGAATAATGTTCTGTTTTCTTTCAGTTTTTCTTCATTTCCATACACACACCATACATCCTGATCAAGAATCTTTGTAACGGCATCGGTCATGTTTCGTATATCTTCTGATGAGGCAGATAATATCGCATTCCTGTCATTTTGTATTTCTTCCTGCCTCACACCTTCCAAATAACGCCGGAATGCAAGGTTACCCTTTGCCTCCGGAGTCAATGGCCTGTCCATACGGGCAATTGTACCGATAATAAACCGTGTCATGTCAGTTAAATCTGCCTGAAATTCCCTGAGATAATCTACTGTTTCATCGAAGTTGTCAAGCGTTTCTTTCAGATTGGGATCCCGGTAAGAAGCAAAGTATATGGTTCCGTTCCTGTTGAAACCCGAAAATCCTCCGTATGCACCTCCGATGACCCTGATCTGTGTCTGCAGCCATCCAGTGGAAAGGATCTGGTTCAACACATTCCATTTTCCGTTCCAGTCGAGGCCAAGCTTCCTGTAATCATATCCCTTGATCACATATTGTACCTTTGATGCTGTAAGAAATCCTTCATTTCCGGCAATCGGGTCCAGTTTCCAGTGATTCAGCCGAACAGGTTTATCTGTGAATGCAGAGAAAAAGGATTCAAAAGCCGGGGCATACATATTAAAATCACTTTCATTGCATGTTGTTCCGGCCATCATATTACTTCTGGTGAACAAAAGCCCGGAAACAGCCTGCAGTTTTTCCACAACTGCATCCGGACCGGAATCAAATTTTTTCAGCAGATCAGTGATGAACCAGTAATATGAAACCCCTCCGGAAAGCTCGCTGAACATACCCCTTTGCGAGAGGTATGAGATAAAGCGCATAAGAGCAACATTGTATCCGTTCTGCATCATATACATTTCCAGCTGTGACTGATGTCTTGCAAGCAATTCACGAAGTCTTGCAACATTGTCATATTTTGTCCCGTTTACGATCTCTTCAAGAATTTCCAAACCCTTATTCAGCTTTTCCCCTGTGGTTTTCATTGCAACCTGAAATTTCGGGATCATATTGTTATCATCATAACCGGGAAAAAATACATTTAACGAAGAATTGAATCCTCCTGTATTGGTGTTCAGTAATTTTTCCAGCTGCCCATATGTGTATTTCTCTGTGTCGAGTTTTCCCAGCAATTCAGCCAGTAATGCGGCATATTGCAGCATGTCCTGTGAAAGCACCCTGAGATCAAACCAGAGATTGACATATACAATGTCGTTCGTAAATTCATGGTAAGCCAGTTGCGGAATTCCACTGATCTCAAAGGATTTTGCCTCATACCAGGGAGCTTTTTCATCAATATCACTTAATGTTAACAAGGGTACGGATGCCAGGGCTTCCGGACTGTCTTCCTGCTGCTGGTATGCGATCAGTTCCCTGGTGGTTGTTACGATACTTTCAAGCTCTTCATCCGGCAGACCTGCTTTTAATTCTTCAAGATGACCGGCCGTTCTTGCCATATTTTCATTTTCGAGGCCTGGCTTGGGCTCAACCCGTAAAATCAAACCATATGTATTGTCCAACAGATCATCTTCAATGATGTTTTCCAGATACCTTTCTTTCAAAGAATTTTTGATTGCATACAACGGCTTTTCATATTCAAGGGATCCGATGGGATCATTTGCATACAACCACCCGGTTATGGTTCTGGTGCTGTAATTCACCCCTTTGTTGGCATCTTCACCTTCACGAAGCCTGAACTCCATTCTGTTGAGGGACCCTTCCAAAGCTTCCTGATCCAATCCGTCTGCAACGACTTTCCTGAGGGTTTCCATGATCACTGACCTGAATCTTTCCTGATCCTGCAGATTGGCGTTCTGTACGATCACAGTAAAAATATTCTGTTGAAGATGATCAGCATAAGCAGAAACATCCTTTCCGATACCTGCTTCCTGCAATGCCATACGAACAGGGGCAGATTCCTGGTTTACCAGTACATCAGCCAGTGCCTCCAGGGCCATGATCAGCTTCTGATCATTTCCATTTCCGATCACCCAGCTGATTGCCAGATATGTCTGGTCGTTTACAGGTGCCCCTTCAATTACCGGATAATATGCTGCAGCTTCTTTAAGTTCTGTAAATGCAGAATGCAACGGTATTGCAGTGACATCATCCGACTTTTCATAATGTGAAAGGTATTCCCTGTCAATAAATGCCAGTTCTTCAGCAAGATCAGCGTCACCATACAAAAAAATGTAACTGTTCGAAGGATGATAGTATTTCTTATGATAATTAACAAACTCATCATAGGTAAGTGTCGGTATTGCCGGCGGATATCCGCCGGATGAATTACCGTATGCATTTTCAGGAAACAGGTTTTTCTGGATCTGATACCACAATTCACGTGTGGGACTGGAAAATGCTCCTTTCATTTCGTTATAAACCACACCTTTATAGACAAGCGGATCGTCAACAGATGTAAGCTCGTAATGCCAGCCTTCCTGCATGAAAATGCGCGGGTCGTCATAAATGAGCGGATTAAAGACTGCATCCAGGTAAACATGCATCAGATTGAAATAATCCGTTTTATTCATGCTTGCCACCGGATAAACAGTGAAATCAGTGTAAGTCATTGCATTTAAGAAGGTATTCAGTGATCCTTTGCTCAGTACATCAAACGGACTTTTGACCGGAAAGTTTTTTGAACCGTTCAGTACACAATGTTCCATGATATGAGGTATACCGGCATCGGTTTCCGGGATTGTTCTGAAAGCGATGCTGAAGGTTTTGTTTGGATCATCTGCTGCGACTTTCAGGATCCTTGCCCCGCTCTTTCTATGCTCCAACAGGAAACACGCTGCATTGACCTCATTTACAAATCGCTTTTCAATGAGCTGGTAACCTGAATATGATGGAGCACGGCCACAGGTTGAAAAAAGTACTGCCACTACAATAAGATTTAGGATTTTTAAAAAAGAACTGAATACAACTGGTTTTGAAATCATCTCTTAATGATTTTTTTGGTGGATTTTAACGCAATAATTGCCGAAAGTAGTATAAATTTTCACAACCCGAACCAATTTGTGGTGCATAAATCATGCAACAATCATGAACGATAATGATATCTAACCATAAAGCTGCAGATGGCGGCATCAATCCTGTCAAGACAATTGAAGTCAGCGATGTCTGCATCAATGGCATGGTTCTCAACTATGCCTCTTAGTTCAAAATGAATGAAGCAGATCTTTGAGGGTTTTACAACATTTTAATCTGCCGGAATTGAATTGAATTAATAAAGCTTAACTGACATGACGCCAGTGCAAAAGTGACTATTATCTGGCTTTCTTTTGTTTTTCAGAAAATTGCCGTACCTGGTACATAAAGGCTTCAAAACGGGTTTCCTGTCCGATATTTTCTGTCCCGTCATAAGCAAAATTTTCCCAGGGCAAACCATTGTGGTCCTTTCTGAAATTCTGGGAAACGGAACAATTAATGGTCCCCGGCATACAGGTGAATGGCAGGATGTTCACAACACCTGAAATAGAATTCCCGGACAGGACTTTTGCAGATCCTATTGCGAGCGGCGGATCTCCGTCATAGTCCCTGTGTATGTATTCACCGCAATTATCAAGCATTTCTTTCACGCTTACCTCATTTGCGAGATTCATGAATTCAGAAACATTTTTCCTGATCCGGTGCTCGATGGATTCCTGGAATATCAATTGCAGTCTTGCCCGCCACAGCGCACCGTATCTTTCTTTCCATTTGCTGTCACGAATGTATCGGAGTGTACTGTAATTGACCCACTCGGCAAACGGTGCCATCAAAGTCTCAGCACCGAGCTTCTCCAGTTTTTCAACCAGAAAATTGGAGCAGAACGGATTATCCCGCATGAATATCTCTCCCACGATGGCAACCACGGGTTTGGATCCCGGATCTTCAACGTGTATGCCATTGAATTCATTCGCAGCCTGCCGGATAAAACCGCCAATGCCATGTGCTCCGGTTTCGATGATCCTGACCAGTCTGTCGAGATATTTCTGATAGATCCGGTCTGTTTCACCCTTGCATTTTTCATAAGGTCTTGTTCTTTCCTGCATTTTTCTGAGCAGATCAAGAGCATTAATACCTTTCCATGCAACCAGCCTCCACCTCATGGAGCAACCCGGCGCAATGCTTGCATAAGCGTCTTCATTGCTCGGATGTGTAATCTCTGCATCTCCGAATCCCAGGTTATCAAAAATAATACGATGAAGTTTATTGTATTCTCCAAACCGGCAGGGTCCGTTGTGATCGGGCATGAAAAAGCTGACCTTTTTAGGATCGATTCCCGGTTCCATAAGCTTTTTCAAAAAACTGCCCGTAGTGCATATTAATGGAAAGCATTCCGTGCCGGCAGTATATTTTCTTCCCAGTTCAATATCTTCCTGGGTTTGCATGGGCAGAACCTCAGAAGGTATTCCGCACAATCGTGTTGCAGCGGACAAAACATGAACCGTGTCCCGGGCATACGGAAAATAAATGGTTCTGTGGTCGTTCTGGTTTATTACAGACGGCTTTGGAACCGGCCGGCCTGCTGTCTGCTTTTTTAGTCTATAACCTTTCAGGCTGTCGAGAAATGCCTCCATTCGCGTTATCATTCCGGCATCAGCACTGTGTTCATCGACTTCAAGATGCAGTAATGGTTTGTTTTGGATTTCATCTTTTACAAAGTGTAACAGAAAACTATCCGGTCCGCATCTGAAATTGCTGATGTAAACCGGGAAAAGTCCTTCAGTCTTTGATATGCATCTTGCTCCGGCCAGTATTTTCTGTCCGTTGGGCCAATACATACCGGGATATTCATCAAAGATGTTTTCTTTTTCGAGCGGTAAATAATCAAGCGGTATGGGCAAAATATTCATGTGAATCAGCTTTTGTACCAGCCTGAGATTCAAAGCCGGATCAGTCGTGTTATAAGGCCTCCCCAGCAGTACAACACATTTGTCATATTTTGACAGATCTTTTAAAATTTCTGCGCCCCGAAGCCTGATCCTGTTTTCAAATTGCCGCTGGATCATAAGGGCCTCGGTAATAGCATGATTTACTTTTTGGTGTGCAATAGCGAATTTATCTTGTATGAATTGTGTCAGTTCCTTTCTCAGCGCCCTGTCAAAATATCTGAAGTGCAATGAAGGAATCAACAGCTTTTCCCTGATATTCTCATCTGAAAAAGCTGCCTTGATCAGATAAGGATGCGACTGGATCCATGGACAATTGCAGTTATTTGTGGGATTCGACTCGTCTCCCATGGAATTCACAACAAAAGGCATGAAAATGTAATCCACATTCTTTTCCATCAGATTGAGCACATGACCATGCATGACTTCAACCGGCAGGCAGGTTTCTGCCGTCATCACCTCAAGGGAAACCGTCGTAATTTTTCTGTCGGTCCTGTCCGACAGTTCCACATTAAAGCCGAGTTGGCTGAATAACTTATTCCAGAACGGGAACATCTGATAATAATTCATCAGTCCCCTCGGGATGCCTATGGTGCGTTTTCCGGAATCTCTTTTTCCCGAATATCCCTCAAGCAGCATTTTTTCCCTTTCGGCAAAAAGATCCGGTATGTTTGTCCTTACGGATTTTCTGGTATCTTTTTCATACCTTTCACAGATCCCGCCGTAATAAAGGGGCTGGAGTTCATTTTCGATTCTAACCCTTCTGATCTCGCAATGATTGGCACAGTGCTCACATACGAAATTATCCGCCACATAACTTGCATCGCCGATGTCAAATCCTTTGAAACCGGTTTTACCTCCCTGGCTCATCTTCCTGCGTGCCAGTATAGCGGCTCCTATTGCACCTGTGATATCAAAATGAGGAGGCACCGTGATGTGTTTGCCTGTAACGCTTTCAAATGCGGCAATTACTGCTTTATTGTTGGTGACACCTCCTTGGAAAAATATCTTGTTCCCGACAGGCTTGTCTCTTACCACGCGGTTCAGGTAATTCTGCACAATGGAATAAGACAATCCTGCGATCAAATTTTCCTTGCAATAACCCATCTGCTGATAGGTGTTCAGGTCGCTTTCCATGAATACCGTACACCTTTCACCCAGCCTGGCAGGTTTTTTTGCCCTCAGTCCGCACTCAGCAAATTCATCGACGATATTTATATCCAGCTTGTTGGCCTGCTCTTCCAGAAATGATCCGGTGCCGGCAGCACAAACCTTATTCATCTCAAAGTCAACGATCACTCCGTTGTCAATATGGATGTATTTGCTGTCCTGACCACCAATCTCAAATATGGTATCAACTTCAGGATCAATTGCAATTGCTGCTGTTGCCTGAGCTGTGATTTCGTTCTGTATGGTATCGGCACCAACAAAATCGCCGGTCAGGTATCTTCCTGAACCGGTCGTCCCAACAGCTTTAATGTTGACCCTGTTGCCAACCTCATCCCGTATTTCCTTTAATCCTTTCTGGATGGCATCCAGCGGTTTTCCTGCAGTGGGCAAATACCTCCGGGCGATTACACGGTTCTCGTCATCAATTACCGCCAGGTTGGTGCTTAACGAACCCACATCAATGCCAAGATATGCATCGATCTTGCCAGATCCTTCGCGAGCCTCAATACGCTTATCAATTTGCTTTCCGTTAAATATAAGCGGCTCAAGATGCTGACCGTCTTCTTTTCCTTCGTTCAGATATTTAATCAGATGATCAAGATTCAGTGGATCGGCATGACTTGCTGATCCGTTCTCCAGTGTGTACAATAAAGCGCCGATGGCACCCATGGAAGCATAATGTTCAGGAACGATCAGTTCATCCCCCTGCAATCCATAAATCTCCCGGAATGCCCGTACCATGCCTGCATTGGCAGCCACACCGCCCTGAAAGATCACCGGTCTGACAAGATTTCTGCCGCGACCGACCGTACTTTTGAAATTCCGGGCAACGGCAAAACACAAGCCGGCAACAATGTCATACAATGGTGTGGCGATTTGCTGCAGATGGATCATGTCACTTTTTGCAAATACGGAACATCTTCCCGCAATACGTGGTGGTTTCTCGGATTTCAAAGCAAGCGATCCAAACTCATCTATAATGGAAATCCCGATCCGGTTTGCCTGCTGGTCAAGAAAAGAACCTGTTCCCGCAGCACACAGACTGTTCATTGAAAAATCCGAAATACTGGAATATCCGTTCACCTTGTTTTCATCCAGCAGGATCAGCTTGGAATCTTCCCCTCCCATCTCAATAATGGTCCGTACATGCGGAAACAGCCGAGCAACTGCAGTCGATTGTGCAATGATCTCATTTACGTATGTTGCCTGAAGCAGTTCTGAAGCCAGCTTGCCTCCTGTGCCCGTAATGGCGGTCAATCCTGAAATGTCATTTCCGTTCTTCAGGATGTCATTCAATCTGTTCAGTAAAACAAAGTATGGCCTTCCCTGGCAATAATCATAAAAATCCTTTACGATCCTGCCTTTTTCATCAATAATTACAGTATTTACGGAAATCGAACCAATATCAATACCGATATGATATCTCATATTTCCCGGTGAAAGGGTTAATAAAAGGGCCTACACAAAAATAGAAAATATTTGATCCAATTCGATACGTTTAACCGGTATGTCGTTTGCAAGTTTTACTTATTCAATCCTGAACACCCTGAAAGAATGCGGTTTAATATCAACTTCAAAACTGGTCACAGGAATTCTTTCCCTGCCCCAGATGACCGGACTGTTGCCTTGTGTCCCTGCTGCCGTTTCTCCGTTCAACACATCTGTTAGTTTAATATCGCTCTGATTTATCATTATTTTTACTTTAACAGGTTCATTCCGAAATTACGAAAAAATCTCCAGGATTCCGGATTTTGTTGAACGGATCAGCATTCATCCTGCTTATAATTCATCCGGTGAATCCGGCAGATCAATCAGTGCTTTTTCCCCTGTTTTTTGGACTTTGTAGATGTTGCCGTCCTCTATTAAAACACCGCTTGAAGTACTAATATAATGATTTACATTAATCCGGATTACCTTGCCTTCATAATCAGTTGAAATGTCTTCAACAATACAATGTCCTATAAAAATATTGGTGGCATCATAATAATCCAGAATTTTATCCAAAGACGCCTGTGTCATCTTTTTGTAATCCAGATAATCGGTAATAAAGCCCCTGTACCAGAGCACACCATAAGTCTCCATTACCAGCCTGGTCTCTTCCTTCCAGTATAATTGCGGCAATCTGTAGGCCAACCGTGCAATTTCATTAATCCGCTGAATGGACAACCCTGCGTTCATAATTGAATCGCTTATGCCTCCGTGAACAAAAATATAATTACCGATTTTCTCAATGACGTTCTTAGTCCCCATCCACCTTCCCAGAAAAGTACTGTTACTGTAAAAATCCTGGACCTCCTTCCCGATCAGATATGCCAGAATATGATACTTATCACGGACATATCTTGTGTTTCCCTGCATGGCCATCAGTTCATGGTTGCCCAATAAATAATGTACCTTCCCTCCGTTTGCAATGGCCTCTTTTTCAAGCTTATAAATCAGCCATAAAACCTGGGTGACATATTCGCCCCTGTCGACAAAATCCCCGAGCAACACCAAATGGCCATCACCAAAGCTCCAGTTTAACCTGTTGTCAACAATACCATTGTTTTTCAGGATTGTAACAAAATCAACAAAATTACCTTCGATGTCCGATATTACGAATATTTTTCCAGGATCTTCAAATACGGATTCCAGTTCAACTGCAGGTTCGTTTAAAGAAAACATAAAGGAATCGTTGGCTGGTGTCCGGATATACACTTCATGGTGATGATTATTAAAAGTATCGATTTTTAGCTGGTTTGACATGGTCACTGTAACAACTATTGTAGTATCATCATTGTGGTCAAAAATATGTGGACCATCCGGACCACCGATCAGAGAGATTTTTGCACCATGATTTTCCAGAATCATGGCGGCAACTTTATTACCTGCCCTTATTGCGACCATTAAAGCTGAATTTCCGTTAACGTTACGATTAACATCCACTCCGCGGGATAACAAATATTGCATGATTTCTAAATCATAGTAGACGCTGAACATTAAAGGAGTCACCCCCTGAACATCTTTTTCAATATCAACATCACGTCTTACCAAATACTTAACGAATTTCAAACGTTGCTGATAAATGGCATAGTGCAGTAAGGTATACCCATTAATTAAGATACTATCCGGATCATCCAGTGCTCTGACTTCTTTCTTAAAGTTCTTGATATTATTTTCATTAAATGATCGTATGATTGCTTCATAATCCTGAGGATATGATGTTGAAAAAAATGTAATTAACACAAATATGACCAGGTTCACCTTGAGTTTCATGACCTCCGATTTAGCATGATTTAGAAACCATCAATCCCCCTTTTTACAATTTTTTACAATAATACAAAAAAACATCATAATGCCAATTACACCATCGTTTTTCACTCCTTTTCCTGCAATCATTAATAAATCCGGCACATTTAAATATTCATATAGCAATCAACGCCGTTATAAAAAAAATAGACAAAAAATGATTTTCACCATTTAACAATGATTTGACAAATGAAAAACAATAAAAGTACAATAAGTATGATGTGATTCCGGTTGTATTACCGGTATATAGCGGAATTCAGCCTGTCAGGATCGCTGCAAAAAAGATTATTCTTCGTAATAGAAGGGTGTCCCCAGTGTTTTGATTGAAAAATAATCCAGGACATGATGACCATCGTAATCCATGACACGCAGATCATCCTCCTGTTTCAGATCACTCATGACAATATCGTAATGGGATCCGTACTTCTCCTTTACAGTATTTACAGGTACTTCGTAAGCAATATATTTTTTAATACCCTTTGCCCGGATCTTCTCCACCAGGTCTTTTTCCAGGAAGGAATCATATGAGGTCAGTACGAGTATCGGACCTGATCCTGTAAAAAGTATACCAGCTTTCATGGGTTTACCTCCTTTATTTGTTAATTAAGACAGCATTTCGAAGAATAATGTATGAACACCAGTAAAACGAATGCATGGCGATACATCAACATTCTTTTATGAATTAGGTTCTGAATATAAATTTACAAAATCTTATGGAGAATATCAACATTAAGCGTTAGAATCTCAATATGAGATTGTGGTGTGGCCAAACACAATGCAATCATTATGATTACCGTTTTACAGCCTGGCGTTAAGTATGGCATTCTCAAATTGTCGTTCTGCTATTCCGGATTTGAGGATGCATTCATGAATGCTAATGACTTTGGACATGCGATAATATTTTTCGCAGCAATCCAGAAATTCAAGGTTCCAGAATACTATTCCTCATAGCAGACTTGCTTTCCACAACATCGGGTGACGTTGTATACTTTCGTCCCGAATAAGATTTATGATTCAATCAGGGACAGGAATAAAGCTCAAGACTAGCTATATATGATGATTGGGAGATTTCGCTTTATTGTGTTGATCAATTATTTTGACGTCATTATATACATCTTTCACATCAAATAAATTCAATTGTTAAAAAATCCGATTATTTTTATCGCAAATATATATGGATTATTTCCATATGCCGATGAAACGCGTCCGGATTGACATCAAACGGTTGATTGTTGTAATACTTCTTGTTGCGACTGCCATAACGGTTGCTTCACTGACTGTTGGGCGGGATATATTTTACGGAACCAAGGATCAGGGATTGTTGTCCTTTGCAATTGTCAGTCTGACAGGTTACCTCTTTTTTCTGTTTATGCCGGTAGAGCTTGCTTTTATCTATTACCTGAATGCAGGTGAGAATCTTTTTTTACTAAATCTTATTGCATTAGGAACTGCTCTCATATCACAATCGATAGATTATATTATCGGCTATTCGCTCAGTACAAAAATCATCAACAATCTGATCGGGAGGAAGCGTTTTGAAAAGGCAGAGGACAAAATCCGGCAATATGGCAATGTGGCGATTTTTATTTTTAATTTCTTTCCGTTATCATCTCCCGTCATTTCGCTTGCGGCAGGAATGCTGAAGCATCGCATCAAGGATGCACTGTTTTTTACATTATTGGGACTGGGACTTAAATACCTTGCGATCACTTTTATTTGGCCTGTTACACCTTAGCAACAGGCTTTTTATACCGGATATGGTATAATAAGATATATAGATTGACAGCAATAACACTTAGTTAAAAACTGTTCTGTTTAGCGGATCTTACAAATAACGGGTATGAAAACCTAAAGCAAATTTTGGAAACTTATTCCGCAGTATACCGTGGGGAAGCGAGTTTACGAGCTCGGTGAAGCCAATTCACAACCTTCCAACAAAAGTCGGGATTAGTTCAACTTAAAAATTCTAATTCGTTACACGTTTAAAATTTGAATTTCACAAATAAAAACCCTCCTAAACAGTCATCACCAGGAAACTTTAAATATTTTATAATGTGGAGATTCTTCGGCCAAATAAGCGGAAATCCAATAATCATTGCCATCAAAAGCAAAACCATAAATATATCCGTTTGCTAAATCATAAGCGCCTACACACTGAAAAGGATCTGTTGTGCATCTATTCAGAAAACCGTCAACACAAATATACAGATAGCCACCAACATAAGCTACACCTTCCGGCAGGCATCTGATTTGAAACTCAGCAGAAACCAAGTTTAAGAACGGATTATATTTATAGATGGTTTTCTCATTCCAGCTTCCGCACCAGAGATAGTTGTTGTCATATGCAATACCCTTAATCCATAATCCCATTCCGACACTTGTGAATACGTTTGAACCTGTAAGGGGATTGACCTTATAGATACTTGAATATCCATTGCTGCTGGTCCACAGATAACCGTCTGCCCACTCAATTCCAACTGCCCAGTTTGAAGTAGGCAGGTTTTGCACAACTGATAGCGTCGCAGGGTCTATTTTGTATAAATAGGCAGGATCGCTGTAATTTGTGCCGGCTCCGTACCAGAGAAATTCACCGTTAAAAGCTAGGTCAGTTCCCTGTTCAACAGGAGCGTCCATGGTTTGGAGCAATTCTATATTTGCTACCCATTGATGTCTTGAAGGTTCATTGCCATAACACCTGAGAATTATTTCCCCGTCAGGATTTGTTAATGTTAAATCGTTATCATCTACCGTGAAATTGAACAGGCAGTCTCCAAAAATGTTTATTTGTCCGCCAATAATCTGACAAAGTCCTTCTTTACCTCCCCGAATGCCATAATCGTATTTATAAAGCAAAGAGATTGTGTTGTCGGGCTTGATGAGCAGGTATTTCAAGTAAACAAAATCTTCGTAATACATATCAATAGTCCCAAAACTACGGCTCACGACGGTCCAATTATTATAGATGCTGATCGCATGATCGTCAGTTTCTCTGAGTGGATTGCTGTCATTAAAAATAAAGTACAGTTCCATGCATTTGTTGATGAGCCGACAGCTGCAAACCACCATGAACCATAATGGCCAACCGGATTAACAAAGTCTCCGTCATTCTTGTGGTTACTGTTGGGAAGTATTGTAAAGCCGCTCTCGTTGGAGCTCCGGTATCGGGATTGGTAATCATAAAGACAGGCAAAAACATTTACTTCCAAAAGCATTTTTTTCTAATTTTGAGAAATACCAGGAAGAGCTATACGATTTTGATATTAACTGATGTATCCAAAACGGCTGTTGCCACACTGAGATGTCATGTGCTG
>JAFGRC010000079.1 GCA_016935355.1 Bacteroidales bacterium | reverse complement strand
ACCCGCACCGGATGATCTGAAGGGAATCGACATCATGGTCTTTGACATACAGGATGTCGGGGCCCGATTTTATACGTATTTATCCACGTTGCATTACGTGATGGAATCCTGTGCGGAAAATAGCATACCGTTGATTGTTCTGGACCGGCCGAATCCAAACGGACATTATATTGACGGACCTATTCTTGAAAACGGATTTGAATCATTTGTCGGCATGCACCCCATTCCTGTCGTACATGGAATGACGGTCGGTGAACTTGCCCTGATGATCAACGGTGAAGGCTGGCTCGCGGGGGGTATTAAATGTGATCTGAAAGTAATTCCATGCAACGGGTACTCTCACAAGTCACCGTACACATTGCCTGTGAATCCGTCACCCAATATTACCTCTATGGAAGCGGTTTATCTCTACCCTTCACTTTGCCTGTTTGAAGGTACAATATTGAATGTCGGCAGGGGGACTGATTTTCCGTTCAGGCTGTTCGGGCATCCCGACTATCCCGACCGGTCATTTTCCTATATGCCTTTATCCAATACCGGAAATGCAGATCCACTGCACAACAACCAGCAATGTTATGGCGTGAATCTGACCGGATTGCCGGCGGACAGTCTGTTTGCCATGAGCAGGATCAATCTTGACTGGATTCAGCAAGCCTATGAAAGCATGAATATGGGCCGGAGCTTTTTCAACAGTTATTTTAATACACTGGCAGGAACAGGCAGGTTAATGAATCAGATCATTGACGGATTGACGGAAGAAGAGATCAGGAACGGCTGGCAGCCGGATTTGGATAAATTTAAACAGATCCGGGTAAAATATTTACTTTATGAATAATGTCACATCTTTTGGGTGATTTGGGTGTGAGTGTGGGTGTGGGTGATTTGGGTGTGGGTGTGAGTGTGATTTAATAGATTTATGATATGAAAGCAATGATGTTAACCGGTATCAGGCAGATGGAAATGATGGATGTGCCGGAGCCTGAGATAATCAATGAAACAGATGTCAAGATCAGGATGTCGGCTGTCGGCGTGTGTGGATCCGATATTCATTATTACACGGCAGGCAGGATCGGAAATCAGATTGTACAATACCCTTTTACTGTCGGACATGAGGGAGCCGGGATCGTTGAAACCGTTGGCCGTAAAGTAACTGTTGTTAAACCAGGTGACCGGGTTGCCGTTGATCCGGCTATGCCGTGCCGGGAATGTGACCAGTGCAGGGCAGGGAGGCACCATACCTGCAGAAAGCTCAGGTTTCTGGGTTGCCCGGGACAGGCAGCGGGATGTCTGGCAGAATATATCGTTATGCCGGAAGCCAGTTGTTTTCCGGTTGCACATCATATGAACACCGGGCAGGCTGCTTTATCTGAACCTTTAGCGATAGGTGTATATGCAGTCAAAGGATCCGTGTCCATGAAAGGAGCTAAAGCCGCTGTTCTCGGATCAGGTCCGATCGGGATGAGCGTGCTGCTGGCCATGCGGATGCATAATCCTGAAGCAGTATATATGACAGACAGGATTGATGAACGGCTTTCTCTGGCAAGGCATTTGGGGGCTGACTGGACCGGTAATGTTGATAAAGAGGATATTGTAAGCGTTATTCTGGAAAAAGAACCGTACGGACTGGATGTTGTTTTTGAATGTTGCGGTAAACAGGAAGCACTTGAACAGGCCTTTGAACTGCTCAAGCCCGGAGGGAAAATCATGATCGTGGGCATACCTGAATTCGATTTATGGAAGGTACCGGTTGATAAATCCAGGCACAAGGAAGTCTGCATTCAGAATGTGCGCAGGCAGGTAAATTGTGTTCAGCCAACGCTGGATTATATGGCTGGCGGACAGATTAAGGCGGACAGCATGATTACGCACCGGTTTGGTTTTGGAGAAACACAAAAGGCTTTTGACCTGGTAGCCGGTTATCATGACGGGGTGATGAAAGCCATGATCAATTTTTAGCAGGGAAGCAGAAGGGAAGAAAAAAGATTGCTTAATGTGAGCAGTCCATTAAATACTTTTTGTCAGCCTTATTTTTGCATGGTCAACGGTTGTTTCCGGTGAGATCCTTCCCGGGTAGGATTCCAGTCCCTGCTGCAAGCACTCCACGGCATTTTGCAGGTCCTGCAGTTTCAACACATATGCGATCCGCACTTCCTGTTTGCCCAGACTGGTATTGTAATAAAATCCGGAACCCGGCGCCAGCATGACCGTCTGCTTTTTATATTCAAATTCTTCAAGCATCCACATGGAAAATTTCTCTGCATCGTCAACAGGCAGTTTGACCATAACATAGAAAGATCCTTTGGGCAGGGGACAAAATACGCCTTCAATATTGTTCAAAGCATCGACCACGAAATTTCTTCTTTCCAGAAATTCATTGAATACATATTCAAGGTATTCCGGTGGAGAATCAAGGGCTGCTTCTGCAGCGACCTGTCCGATATTGGGAGGACACAGCCGGGCCTGACAGAATTTCAGGGCTGTCTGCAACAGGTCGCGGTTCCTGGAAGCCAGCACACCTACCCTGAGTCCGGTAGCACTGTATCTTTTGGAAACGGAATCGATCAGGATCAGATTTTTTTCAATCCCTTCGATTTGCATAGCTGATGTAAATATACCCCCGTCATAGCACAAATCCCGGTAAACTTCGTCACATATGAAAAACAGGTCATGTTTCCTGACCATATCGCGAAGTTGTTCAAGTTCTTCACGGGAATAAAGATAACCAGTCGGATTGTTGGGATTGCAGATGATGATCGCTTTTGTTCTGGGCGTGATCTTTTTTTCAAACGCTTCAATTGGAGGCAGGGCAAATCCGCTTTCAATACTGGAAGTCACGGGAATGACCTCAACATCTGTTGCCGTGGCAAAACTGAAGTAATTGGCATAAAAAGGTTCGGGAACGATTATTTCATCACCTGCATTCAGGCATGTCAGCAATGTGAGTGTAATGGCTTCCGAAGCACCGGTAGTGATCAGGATGTCCTCGTATTCCAGCGGGATGTTTATTTTTTTATAATAATCCGCAAATTTTTTCCGGAGCGATTCATTTCCGGCGCTGTGACCATAATCAATAATATTGACATTATAGGTCTGAATTGCATGTATTGCATTCGGAGACGTGAGGATATCAGGCTGGCCAATGTTCAAACGGTAGACTTTAACGCCTTTTCTAATGGCTTTCTCAGCCAGAGGCACAAGTTTGCGAATGGGTGAATTGGGCATCAGTTGTCCGCGTCGTGAAATATCTGGCATTTTGTGATCAGTTATAAAGATTTATTCGTGAAACTCAAATTATAAAGTGTATCGTATTAAAATTGTTGGTCAAACAACTACTGCACTGCCTGTCCCGAACCGAAGGGAGTCATCCCGATTAAGTCGGAGGGTTTAATTGGCTTTGCCCAGCTCGTAAACTCGGTTCTCCGTAACTTGCTGCGGAATAAGTTACCAAAGCTTGCTTTTGGGTTTCATACCCGTAATTAATCTGCCGCTTCTTTAACGTTACCTTTAATAACTAGAACTACAGGCTTTTCATCTGCGCTGGTATATACTGTTATGGATTTTGAAAATGAACCTGTGATCCGGGTATTATAACTGACCTTTATGATTCCTGTTTCTCCTGCAGGGATCGGCTCTTTTGACCACTCAGGCACAGTACAGCCGCATGAAGACCTGACATTGTTCAGCAACAAAGGCTCACTGCCAATATTTTGAAAAATAAATTCATATGTGCCATCACCTCCTTCAGCTATGTTACCATAATCATGTTCTGTTTCCTCGAACCGGATTGCCAATCCGTCGATATTGTTTCTGTTGTCTGACTGCAGACTCTGTGAGCAGCTCAGTGAAACATAAAATATAGATATCGTCAGGACAGAAAGGAATTTTTTCATTATCGGTGAAATTTAATTCTGATACGTCAATGATTTTATAAATGATGCAAAAATAAATGAAAAAATCATAAACTGTTTGCACAATTCTGTTTTTTATACACATTAATGATGCGCAAAAGTGGACAAAGGATACAGGCGGCAACCGGAGAACAGTGCATGGCAAAATATTAAAAGATGTAAATCAGTTCAATTCAGGAAGTATTGATAACCTGATGTAAATGACCTGCAGTTAATTCCTGAAAAGTTTTAATTTTGTCCGGATTTAATGCCGGATCTCATGTTCAGGATGTTCTCAAACCGGTTGGTAATCATGTAACTGATGAAAACAAATCCTTTGATGGCCGGCTGCCTTAAAACATAGTAAAAATTATGGATATTCCAGCCAAGTATAATCCCGGGCAGGTTGAGGAAAAATGGTATGCATATTGGCTTGACAAGGGATTTTTCAGATCGGTGCCGGATGGGCGCCAGCCCTTTACCATTGTGATTCCGCCTCCGAATGTTACAGGCGTTTTGCATATGGGACATATGCTCAACAACTCCATTCAGGACATTCTGGTCAGAAGGGCACGGATGCTTGGAAAAAATGCATGCTGGGTACCGGGGACCGATCATGCTTCGATTGCCACGGAAGCAAGGGTTGTGGCCAAACTTAAAAGTGAAGGGATTGAAAAGGATCAGATTACCCGGGAGCAGTTTCTTGAACATGCTTGGGAATGGAAACGGAAACACGGGGGGATTATACTTGAGCAGTTAAAGAAGCTGGGCGCTTCGTGCGACTGGGACCGCACAAAATTTACCATGGATGAGGACATGAGCGAGAGTGTGATCCGGGTGTTTGTTGATTTATACAACAAGGGGAGAATTTACCGTGCTGTACGAATGGTGAACTGGGACCCTCAGGCAAAGACTGCGGTATCAGATGAGGAGGTGAACTACCGTGAAGTCAAATCAAAACTGTATTATGTGAATTACAGGATCTCAGGTGGTGACGGATTTCTTACGGTTGCCACAACACGGCCCGAGACCATTTTGGGCGATACTGCAGTTTGCATCAATCCCCGGGATGAAAGATACGGACACCTGAAAGGCAAAAAGGTGGTTGTCCCGCTGGTAAACCGCATTGTGCCAATTATTGAAGACGAGTATGTGGATGTGGAGTTTGGTACAGGCTGCCTTAAAATTACTCCGGCACATGATATCAACGATTACGAAATAGGTTTGAAGTTCAATCTTCCGGTCATTGACATTTTTAACGATGACGGAACCCTTAACAGTAAAGCTGAAGTTTTTATCGGGACCGGCCGTTTTGAAGCACGGGAGCTTGTGGTGAAGCAGCTCAGGCGGGAAGGATTGCTGGTGAAGGAGGAAGAATATATTAATAAAATCGGATATTCGGAACGTACGGAATGCGTTATTGAACCCCGGCTTTCCATGCAGTGGTTTTTGAAGATGAAGGAAATGGCAGTCCCCGCACTGGAAAATGTACTGAACGGACAGATCAGGCTGTTACCGGTAAAGTATATGAACACTTACCGTTATTGGATGGAGAATATCAGGGACTGGTGTATTTCGCGTCAACTCTGGTGGGGGCACCGGATCCCGGCCTATTATATTGGAGAAACTCAGGACTATGTTGTTGCACCTGATTTGAATGGAGCACTGGAACTTGCAAAAGAAAAAACAGGAAATAAAAACCTTTCTGTTTCGGACCTGCGTCAGGATGAAGATGTGCTTGATACATGGTTTTCTTCATGGCTGTGGCCGGTATCGGTATTTGACGGAATCAGGAATCCCGGAAATACCGACATGAAATATTATTATCCTACCGATGATCTGATCACAGCACCTGAAATATTGTTTTTCTGGGTTGCCAGGATGATCATGGCGGGTTACGAATATACCCGGGAAAAACCATTCAAATGTGTTTATCTGACCGGTATCGTACGTGATACCCAGAGGCGGAAAATGTCAAAATCGCTCGGAAATTCTCCCGATCCGCTGGAACTGATAAAAAAATACAGCGCCGACGGTGTTCGCATGGGAATGATGTTATGCTCTCCGGCTGGTAACGATCTGTTGTTTGACGAAAGTCTTCCTGAGCAGGGACGCAATTTTACGAATAAAATATGGAATGCTTTCAGGCTCGTGAAATCGTGGCAGGTTGATCAGGAGCTCGAAACACCTGAGGCTTCAGATACAGCAATGCGGTGGTTTCAAGAAAGGCTGAAACAGGGTATTGCCGAAATCAATGATAATTTTGAACAATACAGGATCTCAGAGGCATTGATGACCGTATATAAGCTTTTCTGGGATGAATTTGCCTCCTGGTACCTCGAAATCATCAAACCGGGATATCAAAAGCCGATGGACCGGCATACACAAAGGGCAACCATCGATATGTTCAGGGTGCTGCTGAAGTTACTGCACCCTTTTCTTCCTTTTATCACGGAAGAGATCTGGCAGTTGATGAAAGACCAGCCTTCTGAATCGAGCATTATGTTTGAACGGATGCCGGAAAGCGAGACATTCGACAGGGATGCAATAAGCAACTTTGAACGTGCCAGGGAAATAATTGGTTTTATCAGAAATACCCGGAAGGAAAAACAAATTCCGCAAAAAGAAAAGCTGGAACTGAAGATTCGGGCGGCAGGATATGACACCGGATTCGATGCCGTGATCAGACGCCTGGGTAATTTATCGGCAATCACAATGACGACCGGACGGGTTGACGGAGCAGTTAGCCTGATTACTGCCACAGCAGAATATTATATTCCGCTTGGAGACCTGCACGATCATGAGAACGAATTGCAGAAGCTCAGGAAGGAACTGGAATACAACAGGGGATTTTTAAAATCTGTTATGATGAAGCTGGACAACAAGCAGTTTATTGACAATGCCCCGGATGCAGTGATCAAAAAAGAGCAAAGGAAAAAGAGAGATACCGAAGCAAAGATAAGGTCTCTGGAAGAACGCATCAGGACGATGGGGAAAAACCAGGAATAGAAAATCAGGAATTGGGAATTGATAAGAATACAATATACTAATAACTTCTGCAGGTATTTTTCTTATTAAATTTTCACATTATATGGATCAACGTGATTGCATCAAATTTGCCAATGATAACCCGGTTTGCTATCTGGCAACGGCAGAAGGAGATCAGCCCCGTGTAAGGGCTCTGGGATTCTGGTTTGCCGATGAGACCGGTTTTTATTTTCAGACCGGGAGTATTAAGGACATGTACCGGCAGATCAAAATAAATCCCAAAACAGAAGTATGTTTTTGCAGGTATGAAAATGAGATCGGAACCATGCTTCGCATTGCCGGCAAAGCTGAATTCGTCGATGACAAAGCCTTAAAGGAAAGGATTCTGAAAGAACGTCCGTTCCTGAAGGAATTCGGATTAACCAGCGACAGTCCCGGATTGATCATTTTCAGGATCCCGCATGGCGAAGCACATTTCTGGTCTATGGAAACAAACCTGAAACCAAAAGAGATCATAATTTTCTGAATTTTTAAGGTGCCAGCCTGTGGATCTCCCAGATGTGCCCTTTCAGGTTGTATTCAAATCTGTCATGTAACCGGTTTGCCCGCCCCTGCCAGAACTCAAAAAGGTCTGGTTTCAGCATATATCCGCCCCAGTGCCCGGGTCTTTTCAGCTCCCTTGTTTTAAAGAGCTTTTGATAATCTTCCTGCAGGTTTTCCAGATATTCCCTGTTGGGTATGGGCTGGCTTTGAGGTGATGCCCATGCGCTGATTTTTCCTCCCTGAGGCCGGGAATAAAAATATTCATCGGATTTCTCAGATATTATTTTACTGATCCTGCCTTCTATTCTCACCTGCCTTTCCAGTTCAGGCCAGAAAAACAATAATGCCCCCAAAGGATTTTCATTTATCTGTGAACCTTTTTTACTTTCGTAGTTGGTAAAAAACACAAATCCTTCAGGGTTCAGATCTTTAAGCAGTATAATACGTGACGACGGTCTGCCTCCCGGTGTGGAAGTAGAAAGGCTCATCGCTGTCGGATCAGGGATTTCAGCCTGAATGGCTTCCTGGAGCCAGTTTTGAAATTGCACGTACGGATTGTGATCCAGCATGTCAATTTCAAGCCTCGACAGGCGATATTCCCTTCCTTTATTGAAAAATTCCGACACAGTCATATTCTTTGTATATTACTAAACAGTTTAAATAAGACTAGGTTCAGTCAGCAACCTGGAATGGGCATTGTAGATGCTGGCGTTCAGCTCAAATCCCGACAGCAACACAATCGAATTGATATTCATCCACAGCATGATACCGATCAATATTCCAATTGAACCGTAAAGTTCCCTGAAAGGTGACGCGTTTGAAATAATCAAACATTTTGTGGATCTGGCTGTTAAATATTTTATAGGTAGGTGTGGGTCGGGCCGAACTCATCAGGTTTATAATTTAGGGCTTTCAGACTCAGATCGAGGCTTTTCAGCTGATGGGTGAGGGATCCGATTGAAATGTAATCAACGCCACATTCAGCATATTCCCTGAGGTTCTCGAACCGGATCCCGCCTGAAGATTCCGTTTCAAACCGGCCATTGATCATTTTTACTGCAATGCGGGTATCTTCGACGGAAAAATTATCGAGCATGATCCGGTCGATACCACCAATTTTCATTATGGTTTTTATATCATCCAGATTACGGGCCTCAATTTCTATTCGCAGATGCTTTCCCAGTTTTTCCATATATTGCTGGGCCCGTTCAATTGCACTGGGTATGTTGCCGGCAAAATCAATATGATTGTCCTTAATCAGAATCATATCGTACAATCCGAATCTGTGATTTTCACCACCCCCAGCCTTCACGGCCGCTTTTTCGAGCAGACGCATACCGGGAGTGGTCTTACGGGTATCCAGGATCCTGGTTTTCATACCATCCAAAGCCTTTACATATTTGTTGGTAACCGTAGCGATGCCGCTCATTCGTTGCATGATGTTCAATACCAGTCTTTCGGCTTGTAGCAAGGCACGTACCTTTCCTTCAACCACAAATGCGATATCTGAAGGATTGACCTGGTCGCCGTCGGTGAGAAAAGTTTCAATCTTAACCTCCGGATCCAGTTTTCTGAAAATTCGGATGGCCAAAACAACTCCTGCCAGTATGCCGTGTTCTTTTACAAGAAGCTGTGCTTTGCCTTTTGCGTTTTCAGGGATGCATGCCAATGAAGTATGATCGCCGTCTCCTATATCTTCTTTCAGCGCATTATCGATGAATTCATCAAAATAGTCAGTCGGCATTTTCCTGTTCGAATCGGAGTTGATGGATATATGGCTTATCGTCTCTTAGCTTGATCAGTAATGTTACCCTGAAATTACCATTTTTTGTGGAAAGACTGCCGATGGCATATTGCGATTCAGCCGGACCGCCTTTATGCAGGACTGTAAAATCAATTGGCACATGTTTTGTAAAGAAATCCCTTACAATCTGCTTTGACTGTTGACTGCTGTATATATCATCCTTGGCAGATGGCATGGCAAGTTCCAGACTGGTATTGAAGTACCCGGACAAAGTTTCAGCATTACCGGTTTTTAAAGCGTTTATAATATCCTTGGGAAGATCGCTTGTCTGCTGACCGGCAAACAAAACAGCAGAAAAAATCAGGGGAAAGATCAGAATGTATAGGAATTTTGAACAGTTGTTTTTCACAGAAAAGTATAATATGCGCATATGCAAAATAAAGTTTATTTTTGAACTGGCATGCAGACAATTCATAATACAAATTTAATGATTTAGTTGGATTAATATAATCAAGCAAAATTCAGGCCAAAATCTGAGTTTTATATCAGGATTATATGAAGATTTCAGTATGTTATATCGGGAAGAATGATCGTGATAACTTACGGGAAGCCTATGTATTATTTGAGAAGCGCATCAGGCATTATATCCCGTTCAGGATGATACCACTTGGTAAACCGCGCTTAACAGGTGTTTCGACGGCAAGCAGGCATAAGGAAAGTGAAGAAAGGCTGATCATGAAGGAATTGTCAAATGTTGATTTACCCGTGCTGCTTGATGTAAAAGGAAAACAGATGAGTTCAGAGGCTTTTTCTGGATTCATACAGCAATCCATGAACCAGGGAATACGCCATCTTGGATTTATAATAGGCGGATCATACGGATTTTCTGATGCGGTTTATAATACTGTTCCGGATATGATCGCGCTTTCACGGATGACTTTTTCACATGAGCTGGCCCGGCTCGTCTTTGTTGAACAATTGTACCGGGCATTGACCATTCTGAACGGTGAACCCTATCATCATATATAAACAAAAATCAAATTGAATTCAAATCCAGATAAGCGGTATTTTCTCAGATTTATTCTGATATTGGCTGCGATCTTTGTGATCTGGATCACAGGTGATTCTATTTTAAATAATTTCCATTACGGAGCCGGTTACCACAGGAAATTACAGAAACAGTTGCTGCAGAAGTTTCAGGAAATTGACCGTTGTCATGAACGGGTGAAAGCAGCCAACTGGGAATTAAGCATGTTGATACCTCCTGACGAGGGTATTTTATTACTGGCTTATGATGAAGACAGCCTGATATACTGGTCGGATAACAATATTGCTTTTACTGCATTCAACGTAAAGGCTCTGGATTATAAACGCTTTGAGTTCATATCAAACGGCTGGTATGTTATTAAGCAGTACAGCAATGATTCCGTCAGGGCATTCGGATTGTATCTAATAAAAAGTGAATATCCCTATGAGAATGACTTCCTGAAAAATAATTTTCACGAAGACCTCAGGTTGCCAAAATCGACCGAGGTGCTTACCACAACCACTGAGGGCACATATTCAATTTACGACTGGGAAGGTATTTATTTATTTTCTGTGAGGTTCAACAAGGACGAACTCAGATTTGCACAACTGGAACAATATTTCTCCCCGGCGCTGTTATTCATATTCTTGATTGCGATCCTTTTATTGATCAACGATATCATTAGTATTTTTAAAAGAGGAAGGAACAGGAATCTGGCCTTGCTATTGCTTTCGCTGATTTTCATTTTGATCAGATGGTTACAATGCCGGTATCGTATTCCAGCAGACATCTATGAGCTTGAGTTTTTTGGTCCGGTACCATTTGCTCATTCATCATTGCTTCCTTCACTTGGTGATGTTTTAATAAATGCAGCACTTTTATTTTTTCTTGGGATTAAGTTTAATCAGGATTTAAAGTTTACCGGAAGTCTCTATGACCATAAGCTTGAACGGCCTGAGTACGTAATGATCTCAGGATTTATACTGAGTATTGCGATTGTTTTTATTTATACACATTACGTACTGTCAAACCTGATATTACATTCAACCATCAGTTTTGAAATTTCTAATGTCGCCAATCTCAATACATACACATTCCTCAGTTTGCTGATCATGGCCATGCATTTTGCCACCCTTGTGTTCATGTGTGATAAATTCTTCAGGATCTGTAAAGAATCATGCAGCATTCAATCCATACTGGGAACCTTTCTGATCATTTCCACAACGTTGTTCCTGATTTTGATACTCATACCCTATTCTTTTGATTTCTGGTCATATATTGCCTTTATTTTACTGTTTGTCATACTTGCCCTTATTCATTTTAAAGGAATTCTGTCATATAATTATACGCAGCTTGTTTTGATACTCATTTTTTTTTCGGTTTACAGTGTTGTATTCATTTCATACGTCACCAGGCAAAAAACAGGTAGTAATATGAAAGTTCTGGCTGAAAAGCTCGCCGAACAGCATGACCCGGTGGCGGAATATTTGTTGCAGGACATAAATGATCAGATGGTTCAGGATGAGCTATTGTTCGGGTTTTTGTTCGATCGTAATGTACCTTATGAAGAAATTATTAACTACCTGCAGAAAAGTTATTTCAACGGATACTGGAGCAAATATACATTAAACCCGGTTGAATGCAGGGCTTATGATACGCTGGAGATCCCGCCTACCAGACTGAAGTACAATTGCTATGACTATTATGATAATCTTATCGAGAATGGCGGAATGAAACTTGGGGAAATGAATTTTTATTACCTGGACATTCTTGACGGAAGAATCCACTATCTGGGGAGAATTCCCTGGACCATGCCGGATTCTGACATTGAGGGTGTTTTCTATCTTGAGCTTGAGTCGAGATTGATCGCTGAGGAGCTGGGTTACCCGGAATTGCTTCTGGATAAGAAATACCAGGAAACCGGACTGTTTCAGCAGTATTCCTATGCCAAATATTACAGAGGTCAGTTGCTGTCTCGTTCCGGTGATTTTCAATACAGCCTGAACCTGAACACTTATGGGCTTGATTCGACTGTGTCCGACAGTCTGATTTCACGCGTAAATAGTATTGAATACGAGAAATTTGATGGCTATGAACACTATATATACCGTTTTGCAAATGAAAACGTGATCATGATCAGCAAACCTGTGATCACTTTCTTTGATCAGCTGATCTCGTTTTCATATATATTCCTGTTCTACTACCTGCTTGTTATATTATCCATGGCTTTCCGATACTTTTCAAGATACAGTAAAGGCATGGCCTTTAATTTCAAAAACAAGATCCGCCTGGCCATCATATCCATTTTATTGCTTTCCCTTTTGATGGTCGGTGGCGGTACGATTTATCTGAGCATTGAACAGTATAAGACCACCCAGTATAATAACTTAAGCGAAAAGATCCAGTCGGTTTATCTTGAGCTCCACAACATGCTGGCCACACTGAGCAGGTTGTCTCCCGCATGGCAGGGATACGGGTATGATAACCTCAACCAGTTTCTGATCAGTCTGTCCGATGTGTTCTATACTGACATCAACCTGTATGATCCTGAAGGAAATATGCTGGCCACTTCCCGTGCAGAGATTTTTAATCAGGGAATCATGGGCAGTAAAATGGATCCTGTTGCATATTATAAGATGGTAACGGAGAAACAGCCTGAATACATCCACCAGGAAAACATCGGGAATCTGGAATTTTTGTCTGCCTACGTTCCGTTTGTAAATACGGAAAACAGTCTGCTGGCGTTTCTCAACCTTCCGTATTTTACCAAGGAGAATGAACAACGAAATGAAACAACAACCCTGATTGTTGCAATGGTGAACATATTTGTTCTGCTGCTGTTGCTGACTTTCATTATGACCATCTTCATTTCCAACCAGATCGTTTTACCGTTGAAACTGATCCAGCAAAAATTCGGAGAGATCAAACTTGGCAAAATGAATGAAGAAATTTCCTATAATAAAAGAGATGAAATTGCGTCATTGGTGAATGAATATAACCGGATGGTGAAAGAGCTTGCAAAAAGTGTGGAAATGCTTTCCCGGTCGGAACGGGAAATTGCATGGCGCGAAATGGCCAAGCAGATCGCACACGAGATTAAAAATCCGTTAACACCCATGAAGTTGAGTATACAGCATTTACAACGAACATGGAAAGACAACAGGGAAAATTTTGATGAATATCTTGAAAAATTCACCCGCACCTTGATCGAACAGATTGATAACCTTTCATTTATCGCATCAGAATTTTCAAATTTTGCCAAAATGCCCAAAGCTACCAGTACAGACATAAGTCTGGTGAAAGCGATCCGGTCTGCCCTGTCATTGTTTTCAAATACCGAAAACGTGGATATTTCGTTTAAGCCGGAACAGGATGATGTAAGGGTTTATGCGGACCAGGAGCAACTGTCAAGAGCATTCATCAACCTGATCAAAAATGCCATTCAGGCCATTCCGGAATTTCAGAAAGGCAGGATTGAAATCAGGCTGGAGGTGAAGGATGGCAGAGCACTGGTAAGCATTGAGGACAACGGAAAGGGTATGTCGGAAGAAATACAAAAGAAACTTTTTACCCACAGTTTCACCACCAAATCAAGTGGTATGGGACTGGGTTTATCCATAACAAAAAATATTATTGAATCTTTTCAGGGCAACATTACGTTTAAGACAGAGGTTAATGTAGGTACGACATTTTTAGTCGAGCTGCCTGTTTTTAGGGACAGCAGTCGGGATGTGATGAAATAACATATTATTTTTGAGTAATAACCAACCTGATAAAAGATTGAAAAGGCTGATCTTCATTATTGTAAACACAATTCTATTTCTTTCTCGCGGATTTTCACAGGATATTTCCATTTCGGGCATTGTGAACCACTATCTTGCTGTAGATGCCGTGCTGCCCGACCGGGTAGGTGTCATTGAAACGGCGGAACTGGCATATTTTGAACCCGGAGATAAGGTCCTCATCATACAGATAACGGGGGGAGAGTTGAATGACGAAGATGATACCGGCTGGGAAAATTTCCTGACGAAGAATGTAAGGGTGCATAAGACGTTTAACAATACCGGTAAATTTGAAGTATTGCAGCTGGATGAAATTGTTGAAAGCGAAGGAAAAAAATTTGTCGTTTTCACAGACAACCTTTCAAATACATATGATCAGGGAGAAAAGATACAATTGGTCAGGTTTATAGAAGGAGAAACGGTCACGGTGACCGGAACGGTAACTGCCAGGGATTGGGATGGCGCAACGGGAGGTGTTGTAGCCATTATCGGGATGGATTCCATTAAGCTGAATGCCAACATTGATGTCAGTCATCAGGGATTCAGGGGAGGTGCGGTCCCTTCCGAGAACTATACGGCCGGATGCAGGCAGGATATAGACGGAGCCGTCGTGGATACGCTATATTTTCTTCCCACACACCTGAATCGTTCGGGTAACAAAGGTGAAGGGATCATAACGGTGAACTGGCCTTATACCAAAGGCACCGGCTTTGCACTGAATGGTGGAGGTGCAGGTAATGGCCTGTTTTCTGGAGGTGCCGGTGGAAGCAATTATAGCCTCGGAGGTGATGGCGGACAGCAGTCATCTAACTGTGGAGCGTATCTTACACCTGCATGGGGCGGATACGGATGTTATCTGATCTACACTCCCGTAAGGCGTCAGATCATTATGGGAGGCGGCGGCGGTTCGGGTGTTAAATCATCATCTGCTACAGCTTCAAAAGGTGGTGATGGCGGAGGCATTGTTATTCTGATCACTGAGATCATTGATGGTAACGGTAATTCCATACTGGCTGATGGCGAAAATGCAGGTACGGCTGCAGGAAGCGGTGGCGGTGGAGGTGCAGGAGGAACAATACTGATCGATGCCACGGTTTACGGGGATGCTTTTAACATTTACGCAAAGGGCGGTGATGGCGGAAGTACAAACGATAACTGTACCGGATCAGGTGGTGGTGGCAGTGGCGGGGTGTTCTGGCATTCAGGCACTTCAATTCCTTCCATCACAGTAGACCTGACCGAAGGACAACAGGGTTATGTTTCATCCCCCTGCATTTTTCATACGGGCAACGGAGGGTATGAAGGAGCGTCACTCGAAAACCTGCTGATGCCCCTGACGGGATTCCTGTTCAATACCATCAGGGGGGTCGATACCCTGTGTGCCGGACAGGTTCCGGAACCGATCACGGGAACCTGGCCGAAAGGAGGCGATGGTTTTTACAGTTATTTGTGGGAACAAAGTACCGATCAGACAACATGGATCAGTGCATTCGGCACTCCTGAACTTACCGCCTTTCAGTCTGAAGCGCTTTATCAGACAACATATTTCAGAAGGATCGTAAACTCAGCTGACATTGCCGATACAAGCCGGATCATTGAAATATTCGTGTACCCGGCCATTTCAAATAACATTATTGCGGGCAACGATACGATATGCTTTGAGGATCATGGGGACCAGCTGACCGGCTCACTGCCTTCGGGAGGTAACAGCGAATTTGAATACCAGTGGCAGATCAGCGGAAATTTATCGGACTGGAACAATATCGGAAATCCCGTATATGAAAACATAATGTTTGATCCGGGCATACTCACAGCAACCAGTAATTACAGGCGACTGGTAAGTTCAACAGCTTATTGTCATGATACAAGCGGTTACATTACGATCACCGTGCTGCCGGACATTACAAACAACCAATTCATAACTGAGGATACCGTGATCTGTGAAAATCTGGGACCCGGACTGCTGAATGCGACAAACCCGGGTGGAGGTGACGGCAGTTATATGTATTCATGGCAGAGCCGGCCGGAAACAGGTTCATGGCAGGATGTGGCGTCAAGCAATGTGTTGCAGTATGATCCCGGACAACTCAGCCAGACGACATTATTCCGGAGGATCGTCTATTCAGGTAATGATCATGCCTGTATCGACACTTCAGCCACTGTGAAAACAATCAGTGTGCTGCCGGCAATCGCAAACAACATACTGATAACGGATTCGAGCCGGTATTGTGCAGGAGATATCCCGCTGACAATCAATGGCGAACAGCCTTCAGGCGGGTCGGGAAGTTATAATTATGAATGGCAGCAGCGTATTTCCGGATCATGGCAGAATATTACGGATGCATTCAATGAGGACTATTTGCCGGATGAGATTGTTGAGGCCAATACTGAGTTCAGGCGGATCGTGATATCAGGTATCTACAATGCATGCATCGACACTTCGGATGCTTTGGGACTGACGGTCATTCCTTACATCATCAATGAACTGGGACTGGATGATCAGATTATTTGCCAGTTTACCGCCCCTGATCCTTTTATAGCTTCACCTGCAAGCGGAGGACTGAATGGCATCACTTATGAGTGGATCCAGCAGCAGCAAGGATCTGCGGAATGGAATATGGCATCGGGTATAGCTGGCCTGGCTTCCTATACGTCCGTTCAACTCGAAAATTCCATGCTGTTTGCACGAAAAGTATATTCCGATATTTGTACCAGCATCAGTGATACCATTAATATCACGGTATATCCGGCCATTAAGAACAACAGCATTTTGGGTGCCGCTTTACAGTATACCTGCTTCAATACAGAAAAATCCCTTGGAGGAACCCTGCCTGTTGATGGGAAAACAGGTGAATATGCCTATTTATGGGAAGAAAGCAGCAACGGTATCGACTGGGTGACTGCATCTGAAATTCCGAATGACGGAATGGATTATCAGACCGGATCCCTGTCGGATTTAACCTATTTCAGAAGGATTGTGTTTTCTTCCTTTTCGGGACAGGAATGTATTGATACCAGTGATTTGGTAGAGATCCGGATCAATCCGCTTCCTTCCGGTGATGTGATCACTGCAAGGGACACCCTGTGTGCCGGTGAAACCCTGTATGTGGCATTTACTGTTTCGGGAGCAAACGGTCCCTTTGAGGTCTCAATTGGTAACGGTTCCCTGACACAGTCAAAGGACAATATTGCTTCATCACCCGATTCGATTGCATTCATGATGACCGGGAACAGCCAGCTTACCATGGTTTCCATTGTGGACGACAGCTTGTGTTATGCCGATCTGACGGGGAATACTGGTCTTGCAGAAGCTGTTGTGTTTGAGGTTCCTGTGGCGGATGCAGGTGCAGACAGCGAAGTATGCGGTAATGTATTTACGCTTGGAGCGATAAAAAGCGTAACAGGATCAGATGGTTTATGGACCGCAACGAATACGGATTTTGATGATCCTGAAAATCCAGCGGCCATTGTCACCGTTGGCAGTTACGGTCCGTTTACCTTTACGTGGACCGAAACCAACTGGCAGTGTGCTGATGAGGATCAGGTGGAAGTCATTTTTTATGAACAGCCGCAGGTTCCGGATGCAGGTCCTGATCAGGTGCTTGAGTTTACTTATGCCACAACGCTTGAAGCATTGCCACCGGATGTAGGTACCGGATCATGGCAGGTTGTTTCGGGGAATGGTGTTTTCAACGATCCATCGGCCCCGGTCACCGGAGTAACGAATCTTGATGATAACAATTTACTGCGCTGGACCGTAATAAATGGTGTATGCGATGCAAAAAGCGACAGTGTCGTAATTATGGTAACGCCACTTGTCATCGGTAAAGGGTTTACACCAAACGGAGACACGAAGAACGACTTTTTTGAAATAGGTTCTGCAAATGCGGAATGGATCAAAATTAAAATTTTTAACAGTCTGGGTATACTGGTTTATGAGTCAGATGATTATACCGGTTCCGATCTCTGGGATGGCCGAAACATGAACGGGGTCGAGTTGCCTGAAGGTACTTATTTTTATATAGCTGAAGTGAAAGTGCCGGGCAGGGACAGGGAAGTAATTTTTAAGTCATTTGTTGAAATTCTTAGATAAATGCGCATTGCAACCTGTATCATATTTATAATATTCATGGCATTACCTGCGGCAGCGCAGGAAAAAGCTATCCTTTACAGCCATTACGGTTTCAATGGTCTGGCCATGAACCCTGCATACAGCGGCAGTCTTGAAATGCTCAGCATAGGTCTGTCACACCGCAGCCAGTGGATCGGATTTGAAGGGGCTCCCGCTTATAATATTGTCAGTCTTCATACACCATTGCGCAACACAAAAATGGGTCTGGGCATCCTCGTTATGAATGAAAGCATGGGCCTTCGTAAAAACACGGGGTTTTATCTGAATTATGCACACAGGTTGGAGCTTGGACCCGGTAAACTTGCCCTGGGACTGAAAGCTGGTGTGTCCGCGGGATCTTATGAGCAGATCGATCTGGGCAATGATGATTATATTTTCAATGAAAATACGGATGATTATTTACTCCCCAATTTCGGCTTTGGGTTATACTACTATACAAACAGTTTTTATGCAGGACTTTCGGTGCCTATGATTCTGGGTTATGAGGCAAACGTTGCCGGTGAAGTAATTCCTTACCATGATTTCAGCAAATATGCATATTACCTTACGGCAGGTATAAAAGCAAGAATTGCTGACAACTGGAAGATACATCCTGCAGCTTTGCTGGAGTATGATAAGGGGTCGGGTCTCATCGCTGATGGCGGAATAAGTCTGTTGTATAAAGATATACTGCGCGTGGGAGCTTCTTACAGAAGCAAAGGCGCACTGATTATGATCATGGATTACAAAATAACATACCAGTTGAAGGTCGGCTTTGCATATGACTACGGATTCAAAGGTATTAATGAATATAACAGGAGTTCAGTTGAGGTTGCCATTGAATATAATTTCGGATACCGCATTAAAGCTTCAAATCCGACAATATTCTGACAGAAAATGACCATTCAGAAAATAACATACGCTGTCATCATGCTGGCATTTGTTTGCAGCAGTGCACTTTTTTCCCAGCAGTTCTACGAGGCAATTCCCCTTTCTGTAAATACCCCGGCAAAAGAGCTTGCACCTGCATTTTATGAAAACGGCCTTGTTTTTTGTTCTGACAGAAAAAATGAATGGTTTGTCAGCTATACCGATATGCAGGACAATCCACTGACCAACCTGTACATAACCGGGATAAAAAGATCCGGTAAATTTGAGTACCCGCAGTTATTCTCAAGGGATATCACGACACGTTTGTTTGAAGGTCCCGCCACGTTCACCAGGGACGGAAAAAAAATGTATTTTACGCGGAGTATTGATCCGTTCCCCGGTCTGCGCAAGCAGGTCCGTGAGGATACGACCTTTGGTATCTTTACTGCTGAGCTGGTTAATGGACAGTGGACAAATGTCGAACCGTTTCCTTATAACAGTACGGACTGCAATGTCGGGTACCCCTGCCTCTCACCCGACGGAATGCAAATGTTCTTTTGCAGCAATGACCCTTCGGGTACGGGAGGATTTGATTTGTATGTAACCCGCATGGAAAACGGAACCTGGAGCAAACCTGAGAATCTTGGGAATACTGTTAACACTCCGGAGAATGAAGTTTTTCCTTTTCTGCATGAAAATGGCAGGTTGTTTTTTGCTTCCAGGGGATATAAAAAGGAAGGAGACCTGGAAATTTACTATTCTGAATACTTCAACGGTCAATGGGGCATTCCTGTGGTCCTGCCGGATCCCATTAACTCAGATTATGACGACTATGGCCTGATCATGAATCCGGCAATGGATACAGGTTATTTTGTTTCTGACCGGGCAGGTTCTCCGGATATTCTTCAGGTTTATTCGACCATTCCCACATTTTCGGCTTGCCAGCCGCAGGAAGAGAACAGCTATTGTTACATCTTCTATGAATCAAACAATGCAGAACTGGATACAACAGCCTTTGCTTATGAATGGGATCTGGGTGACGGGACAAAAGTCAGATCACTCAGGGTTGATCATTGTTATCCGTCTACAGGCATCTATAATGTGGAATTAAATGTGATCGATAAACTTACCAACGAGGTGTATTTCAGTCAGGCCAGTTACAGGCTGGTTGTGGAAAATATTGAACAACCATATATAACTGCACCGGACAGCGTTTTTGTCGGTGAGCCGGTCACTTTCAGCGGACAGGAAAGCTTTTTCAAGGAATTTGAGATCGGAGGCTATTACTGGAATTTTGGCGATGGCGGCAGGGCAGCATCTGTCGAAGCCAGGCACATATACAGCAGGCCGGGAATATACGTTGTAGAGCTGGGACTTACGAGTCCTGCTGAAAATTTTGATTCAATGTTTGAAAAGAAATGTGTAACACGAAAAATAGTGGTTCTGGAAAAAGACTGATATTTCCGGAAGGAGGACAGGTTGATCCAGACAGTCCGCAGAGAAATAAACGGATCAGGAGGGAGTCGTCATAAATACTGATAAACAAAGAAAATTAAGAAGATGTGTATCTTATGCAGCGTTTTATCGTATAGCTATTATAGTGTATATAAAATGTCCGGACGTATGAGATTATTTGTATTGTTATTACTGATTGCGGCAGTGGAATTGGGTATCAACGCACAACCCGTACCGGCAGGAGACGAAAATATTCCGTATCTCATGACTTTTGGCCCAAGGGCAGAAACATCCTGGGGAGATGATGATTTTTCCCAGACTTTTTTCTTTCTGATACCAAAAGGATTTAGCCAGCCTGTATACATCAGGGTATACGATCCTGATACGGGAGGGGATATCGATGAGATCAACGGAGTATTTGATACGAGAATGACGTTTTCGGTTTACGGGGGACGGGAGTGCTATACGCATGATGATGCGCAGGAGACATCACCTGCAGGAAATTATAAGAGCGGGAACCTGCTTGCTTCAAAATCATTCGGAGTGGATCCTGCTTATGATAAAAACTGGTATACATTCGGACCGTTCAATCCGTCAGAAGGAGAATTCGTAGAGGATTTCGACGGATATGTTTTTAAGATCATTCTGGACGGCACATCGGGTGATGACGGCAATCTTTACCGGTATTATCTTTCCACCATGCCCGACAATAACAAGTCAATTGAAGGTGCCAATGCATTTGCATATGAATATTCTTTCCGGATGTATGACGATCCGAATGAAGTTTCACACATCTATCCGTTTGTTGATAACCGCACCATATCAGTGAAGCTGTCAAATTTTGACTGGGACAGTGACGGATTTATCCGGACGGTATCTGTCGCCCGTAAAAGCCAGATGAGCAAAGTTTCAGGTGAAGACCACTGGATTGAGGACGAATTCACGATTTTTGAAGAAGAAAAGAACACATCTCTTGATATACAGTTTATAAAACGAAAATCTCCTGCCGTTAAGAACAACAATGTTGTCGTGAACGTCAGAAACCAGATCGGCGAGCTTTTGCCTTTCTATGTGATACCGATTGGTGGTGTGCCAAAATATAAATACGACATTACAGTCGAGAAATCCAGATAATTGTAATGGATGATGTACAGACGATTCAACAATCTGATATTTATACTGGCACTAATTTTTGCCTGCAGTTCAGGTATTTCACAGGAATATAGGATCAGGGAATACGGGGTCCGGGAAGGTATTTCGCACCCTTTTGTCTATACTGTTAACCAGGATGCAAAAGGCTTTATCTGGGCAGGGACCGGAGAAGGTCTTTGCCGGTTCGACGGTTTTGAATTTGCAACGGACATCATTCAGGATTCCATTGCCGGTGCAGTGGTTGCCATCAGTTTTAAAGACAGCGGGGGCACTTTATGGTTCGGATACCAAAGTGGAGACATCATCAGCTATGATGGTGAGGATGTCAGGATCATCAAGACAGGTGATGAGATTATAAGCCTGATAACAGGATTTGCAGAGCTAAATGACGGCAAAATGATCTTTGCAACACAAAGTAACGGCATCTTCCTGTTGAATTCCTCCTCGGGAGAAATTTCCGCTGTCGCGGGAATAGAGCAGTACCTGTACACTTCCCTGTTGCTTTCGGATGATCTGCTGTTGCTTGGAAAGCAGGAAGGTCTTGCCATATACGAGCTTTCCGGACAGGGTAACGAAGCAGTATTCAATCTGGCAGTACCTGAGCTTCAATATACGAAAGTTCAGGATATTCAAAAAGTTGACGGTGAAGATGCCTACTGGATTGCAACGGAAGATCAGGGATTGTTCAAACTGTCGGTTGATGGCAGGGATTATGAAATATCAACAGTAGGGGCCGGACTCAACCTCGGACATGAGAATATTCAGTCCGTTTATGAGGATCCGGACGGAACCTTATGGTTGAGCTCACTGCGCAATGGGGTTTACAGGTTACGGATTTCCGGTGCTCCCGGACAATCTGACGAAATATATCATTTTAGTACGGATAACGGATTGACAAGCAATCTTGTTAAGGAAGTATTTCAGGACCTTGAAGGAAATATCTGGATCGCCACCTATGGGGGAGGATTAAATTTGCTGATACCCCAGGCTTTTTCCATTTATACTTTTAAAGAAACAGCCCTTGACAATGACATTCAATCGGTTTTTGTAACCGATGATGATACTTATTACCTGGGAGGAAGGGAAGGCCTTTACAGGGTGGAAGGCGGACCGGACCAGAAGACAGTTAAGATTAACGGATTGCCGGCCGACAGGGTGACTGCTTTGCGGGAGAACAATGACAATCTGCTGATCGGAACGGAGAACAGCGGATTATTTGCGTTGCATCTTCCGACATCCGTCCTTCGGGCAATACCTTACAGTACAAATTCACCCGGAAGATCCGTTAATTCCATAGCTGCAGATGCAGCACATATTTACCTGGGCACGAAAGACGGGATCTATATTCTGGATCACGATTATTCCGGTGTGTTACATTTTACGACAGCTGAAGGATTACCACACAACAACATTCAGCATGTCTTTATTGATCGTCAGGGGAAACTTCTTTTTGCCACACAGGCAAGCGGAATTTATCAGTATCTGTTCGTTGAAGAAAGCGGCAGTGTGAATCTGTATCCGGCAACCTCTGCTGAACTGGATTTCATGTCAATAGTCCAGGATGAAAACGGAGGAATTTGGGCTGCAACATACGGTGACGGCATTTTATATTTTGACGGCGATTCAATCTACCGGTTCAGTGAAGAAACAGGATTAAAATCAAACTTTTGCTACAGTCTGGTTTATACAGGTAATCAGAATATATGGGTGGGACACAGACTGGGCATCAGCAGGATCAATATAAAAACTTACAAGGTAAGTGTATACGATGTAAACATTGGCATTACGGGTGATTGCAATCAAAATGCAGTATTTACTGACCGTTCGGGCAGGACCTTGTTCGGGACTACCGAAGGATTGCTGGTTTATGATCCGGACCGGGAAATTACTGACCGGCAGCCTCCGTTCACCAATATTACAGGCCTTCTTATCTCTGACCGGGTGTATGATTTTAACCGGGAGATCATTCTTCCCTATAGCATCTATAAACTCAGGATCGATTTCATTGGTCTGGATTACAGCGATCCGCAAAGCGTGACATATCAGTACAAACTTGAAGGTTATGATCTTGACTGGTCTGACATCAGCAATCTGAATTATGCCACATACCCGAGAATAGAGGACGGCACATATACTTTCTATGTCAGGTCTTACAGCAATGAAGGACTTACCGAGAAAATACCGGCTTCCTTCACAATAAGGGTCAAGCTGCCCTTCTGGAAAACTTTTTGGTTTATCGCACTATCTGTTTTAGTGGTTTTCCTTTCCATATATTTCTATATTAAAATAAGGGAAAGAAAACAGAAGCAGTTACAGGAATATTTGGAAAGGGAGCTTGAAGCGAGGACCAAAGAAGTTGTTGAGCAGAAGGAAGTGATCGAGATCAAGAACAGGGACATTACCGACAGCATTAACTATGCAAAGCGGATCCAGACCAGCCTGTTACCGCCTGTTAAAAAAATGCAGCAATACTTCTCGGGATGTTTTGTATTTTACAGTCCCAGAGATATTGTCAGCGGCGATTTTTACTGGTTTGACAGGATCAATGAGCACAAATTCGTCATCGTTTGTGCCGATTCAACGGGACACGGTGTTCCCGGAGCCTTTATGTCGATGATCGGTTCAACACTGATCAAGGATATTTGTACACGCAAAGCGTGTCAATCTCCTTCACAGGCACTAAAGGCACTTGATTCTGAACTGAGCAAAATGCTCAATCAGAACCTGGATGACGGGACAAAACCCAGTGACGGAATGGATATCATCGTTTGCGAGATCGATCTGAAAACATACTATGTACGGTATGCTTCAGCCATGCGTCCCATGATCATTTACAGGAACGGCGAGGAAGTCTTCATAAAAGGCAGTCGCAGTTCAGTCGGGGGTCATTATGACCGGGAGGATAATGAATTCATGGATGAGGGCATACAGCTGAGCAAGGGTGATATCATATACATGTTTTCGGACGGGTATTCCGATCAGTTTGGCGGACCAATGGGTAAAAAATTCAAGATGGTCAGGTTAAAGAACCTGTTGCAGGATATTCATGACAAATCTATGGAAGAACAATACAATCATGTAAGCAGCTCCTTTAACCAATGGAAGGAAAACTATGACCAGATTGATGATGTATTGTTTATGGGAATAAAGATATAAAAGATCTGTTATTTAAAAGCATTCATTTTTAACATGGTAATTTCTTTCTGCGTGAGAAACCTCCACTCGCCCCTGCGGAGGTTTTTTTTGGTCAGTCCCGCAAAATAAACCCGGTCGAGTTTGAGCACCTCATATCCCAGATGTTCGAAAATTCTTTTTACTATATGATTCCTGCCCGAGTGAAGTTCGATCCCGACCTGTGATCTGTCGGCCGGATCAGGATATTGAATGGAATCTGCTTTTATAAAACCGTCATCAAGCATCATGCCGGTCGAAATCTTCTCAAAATCGTTTGCCTGCAGGTTCTTGTTCAGTTGAACATGATAAATTTTCAGTTTATTGAACCTCGGATGTGTAAGCCTTTTTGTCATTTCCCCGTCATTGGTAAGCAGCAGAACACCGGTTGTATTACGGTCCAGTCGCCCTACCGGATATATTCTTTCTTTGCAGGCTCCCCGTACAAGATCCATAACGGTATTTTTTGCATGGGGATCCTCAACAGTCGTAATGTAATTCTTGGGTTTGTTCATGAGTACGTATACTTTCCGCTCTTCCTTAATTCTTTCACCGTTATATTTCACTGCATCCGAAACACTCACTTTTACACCCATGTCCATAACCGGTTTGCCATTAACGGAGATCAGTCCTTCGCGGATGAGCTCATCTGCTTCACGCCGCGAACAAAGTCCTGTGCTGGCAATATACTTATTCAGCCGGATCAGGTCGCCGTCATGACCGGTTTTTGGAATCTCTTTGGATTTTTTCCGGTCGCCAATGACTTTCCGGGTTAGGCTTTTAATGTTTCTGGATGATGAAAATGTACCGCTGCCTTTGGTTGAGCTGCCCGATTTTCGGTTCCTTCTGGCCATTACCATTTTGTTCCGAATTAATTTATATTTTAGCTTGTTATTTCCCTGGTATAAAGGGCCGGTAAAATGAGAAATCAGGATATTATACTGACTAAATATAGAAAAATTAAATTGCTTTTTACTGTTAAAAAAGTATAAAATTATTCATATGGCTTTAATAAAATCTATTTCAGGAATACGTGGAACCATCGGCGGAAGACCGGGTGATTCACTATCACCCGTCGATATTGTCCATTTCACTGCTGCGTACGGGTCCCTTTTAAAGAAAAAAATGAACAAGACGCGTTATGTTGTTGTGATTGGACGTGATGCAAGGATTTCGGGAGAGATGGTATCGCAACTTGTAGCTGCTACACTGACCGCAATGGGAATTGATGTGATCAATCTGGAACTGGCAACCACACCCACTGTCGAGATTGCCGTCACCCACCTGAAAGCTGACGGGGGCATTATTATAACCGCAAGTCATAATCCCGGTAACTGGAATGCCCTTAAGCTGCTAAATGCCGATGGAGAGTTCATTTCGGCTGAAGATGGTGTTGAAATGCTGAATGTTATCAGCAAGGGAGACCATCACTTTGAAACTGCGGAACGGATCGGCAGGATTGCCGCATACCGGGAAGCGGACCAGATGCACATAAAAAAGATACTGAATGTTGAACTGGTTGATGTGGAACGCATCAGGAATGCCGGACTGAAAGTTGCCGTGGACGGTGTAAATTCGGTGGGCGGATTGATCATACCACGGTTGCTCCGTGCACTGGGAGTTGATGAGGTTATTGAGCTCTATTGCGAACCAACGGGTATATTTCCGCACAATCCCGAACCTTTACCCGAAAATTTAAATGAAATTGCCTCAGCTGTTGTCCGCCACGGAGCTCATGTCGGTTTTACAGTTGATCCGGATGTCGACCGGCTGGCCATTATAAATGAGGACGGTTCCTTTTTCGGAGAGGAATATACGCTGGTCGCGGTAGCAGATTATGTGCTTCAGAGAACCCCGGGAAATACAGTATCAAATCTTTCTTCTTCGCGTGCGCTGAAAGATGTGACTTTAAAATACGGCGGGACTTATTCTGCGGCTGCCGTGGGGGAGGTGAATGTCGTGCAGGAAATGAAGCGGGTACATGCCGTTATCGGAGGTGAAGGTAACGGAGGTGTTATATTTCCGGGACTTCACTACGGAAGGGATGCCCTTGCAGGCATTGCACTGTTTTTATCGCATCTGGCCGGTTCGGGTTTGAAATGTTCTGATTTGCGACGCAGGTACCCCGACTATTATATTTCAAAAAATAAGCTGGAATTATCAGGCAACGCGGATATTGGAAGTATTTTACAGCATATAAAAAACAAGTATAAGAATGCGGAATTAAACGATTCAGACGGTATCAGGATCGATTTTGATTCGGAATGGGTTCATTTGCGACAATCGAACACCGAACCCATCATGCGGATCATCAGTGAAAGCAGGACCATGGAAAGAGCAAGGAAACTGGCCCTGCAAATCATTGATGATGTGAACAAGTTGACTGGCTAGTTGTTGGTCTTACCGGATGAAGCGATTCAGGATAACGGATTCCCGTTGATTTTGAGAATATGACAGGCATGTTCAATCGATATTATATATTGATAAGGTATGTTGTGCTGGTGTTTATGATGGTCCTCCTGTACCCACCTGTATTATCACAACAGCAACAATACATTACGGGAAGTGTGGTGGACAGCATGACGCAGGCGGGCCTGCCGTTCGTCAACATCATTTATAACAGTGACGGACAGGGTGTGGTTGCTGACCTTGAGGGAAATTTCAGGATTCTGAGGACAAGCAGGATTGAATTTCTGGAATTCCGGTATATGGGCTATGGGCGAAAAATCATCCCGGTTGAGGAGCTGGGAGACGGAAATGACATCAGGGCAGAACTCGGCAGAATCTCCTATGATATTGATGAGGTGGCTATCTATCCTTCAGAAAATCCTGCGCATCGTATTATCAGACTGGCATCCGAAAACAGGCTTAACAATCATCCTGAGAAAACGGGACCTTTTTCTTATGTTTCCTATGAAAAGGTGATCTTTACCATTGTCCGGGATTCTGCAGGCATTGATGATCATGATGGCACAACGGATACAACTGAAAATCTTCCCGATTCAATACGGTTCGGGAGAAACATGGAAAGCACAATTGATGTCGAACGGTTTCTGGAAAAACAGCATCTTTTTTTAATGGAATCCATCAGCAGTCGTAAGTTTCTTTCACCTGACAAGGATAAGGAAGAGATCATTGCATCAAGGATATCGGGCATTTCCCAGCCTGCATTTGCCATACTGGACAGACAGCTGCAATCGTTTTCATTTTATGACAATCTGATCACCATTGCGAACAGGCAGTATGTCAATCCAATCAGTTCCGGAAGTACGGACAGGTATTTTTTCCTGATAGAGGATACGCTTTTTACCGAAATGCTTGATACGGTTTTCATCATCTCTTTCAGGCCGCAACCTGACCGGAATTTTGACGGTATGGAAGGAATCCTGTACATCAATTCCAACGGATATGCCTTGCAAAATGTAATCGCCACGGGTTACGGTCAGAGCAATGAATTCTTTGACATTTCCATTCAGCAGGAGTATAATCTGGTGGATGGAACCAGGTGGTTTCCGGCCTCTCTGAGCACGATCATCAGGTTGAACAATGCACAGTTCCCGGGCCAGCCGGGGCCCATGGAACTGATCGGCATGGGTAAATCGAGCTTTACAAATGTGAATTTTTTACCGGTAATTGATGCGGATGATTTCAATGAAGTAGGGATCGAAGTGAACCCGGATGCGCACAGGCAACCTGAAGAACTGTGGAACATTTACCGGGTGGACTCTTTGAATGCAAAAGAGCTTGAAACTTACAGGGTAATTGACAGCATAGGCAGGGCACAGAATATCGACCGGACAATCCTTTCCTTAGAGACCCTGCTTACAGGATATCTACCGGGACGATACATCAACCTGGATATTATGAAATTCATTGATTACAACAAATTTGAAGGATTCCGTTTCGGATTGGGAGGCAAAACCACCCGGGATGTATCAGAAATCTTTGTATGGGACGGGTACCTGGCTTACAGCCTGAGGGATAAAGCGTTTAAATACGGAGCAGGAATGACCGTGAACATATTACCGGAAAGGGAACTTGGTATCCGTGTTTCATACATGCAGGATGTCAATGAATCGGGAGGGATACAATATAAAGATATATGGAACATGACGGGTTCAGCCTTTTTCAGAAATTATATGGTTGAGGTAATGGATATTACAAGTGAGGCAGAGATCTCACTTGGTTTCCGGGCGTTCAGGTTCCTGACCGGTGATTTGTACCTTAAACGCAGCAGTATGATCCCATCCAACGAATACAGATATGTAGTCAGTGAACTGAATCCGGGTATTTCCCTCACCCGGTTCGATTACACGGAAGCAGGTTTTCATCTGCGTTATGCCTATAATGAGACCTTTATGAAGACACCACGCGGAAACAAGTTTTCAATGGGTACGAAATATCCTGTATTGTACCTGAACCTGGCAAGGGGACTGGCCGCAATGGGCGGAGGATATTCATACTACCGGACGGAAATCAAAGTGACCAGGACATTTGAAACAAGGCTTGCAGGGAAAACGAGGGTCGTTCTGGAAGCAGGAATGGTCACCCGTGATGTGCCTTATAGTAAATTATATGCCGGACCGGGCAGCTACAGGAAATTTGCCGTCGAGACGGAAGCATCCTTCGGGACGATGCGGTTTAATGAATTTCTTTCAGACCGTTTTATTTCTTTTTTCCTCAAACATGATTTCGGAAACCTGCTTTTCAGACCATCAGGTAAATTCAGGCCGGAAATCGTTGCCGTTCACAATCTGGGTTTCGGAACCCTGAAGAATATAGCCGGGCATGAGAATATTGCGTTCAATACCCTTGAAAAAGGCTTTTTTGAAGCCGGACTGCTCATCAATAATTTGTTGCGGATACAGATCTTTCGTTACGGGCTGGGTGTATTTTACCGATACGGACCGTATGCATTTAGCAAAACTATTGATAATTTTGCGTTCAAACTGACATTGCAGCTCAATATATAAAACCGTTCGGCAAATGACCCATAAATCAGGATTTGTCAATATAATCGGAAATCCAAACACGGGTAAATCAACCCTGATGAATGCACTGGTAGGCGAAAAGCTTTCTGTTGTCACAAGCAAAGCACAGACAACAAGACACAGGATACTCGGTATTGTAAACGGACCGGATTTTCAGATTGTTTTTTCGGATACGCCGGGTATTGTAAAACCTGCATATAAGCTGCATCATGCGATGATGAAGTCGGTACGGACTGCCTTCACCGATGCGGATATCATGTTGTACCTGACAGATGTGACGGAAAAAGCCGATATGCATATGCAATTTATTGAAAAGTTGAAATATGTAAAAATTCCCGTCATCATTGCCATCAACAAGTCGGATCTTTCTCACCCTGGCGAGATTGAAATGATCAGGCTTCAATGGACAGAATTGATTCCCGGAGCGACCGTAATGCCGATCTCAGCCCTTTATAAATATAACCTGGACCGTCTTTTTGAGATTATTCTGAACTTTCTGCCTCCGGGCCCGTCTTATTATCCTGATGGTGATCTGACGGACAAACCCGAACGCTTCTTTGTCGCCGAGATCATCAGGGAGAAGATATTCCTGAATTATAAAAAGGAAGTCCCTTATTCATGTGAAGTGATTGTGGAAGGATTTAAAGAGGCGGCTGATATTGTGCGCATTGAAGCGGTCATTCATGTAATCCGGGAATCACAAAAAGGGATCATTATCGGTCACAAAGGCGAAGCATTGAAAAAAGTCGGCATAGAAGCAAGGAAAGACATTGAGGAATTCCTGGGCAAAAAGGTCTTTCTCGGTTTGAAGGTCAAGGTTGCACCTGACTGGAGGAACAGTGAGAAATATTTAAAATCATTCGGATATTCCGGAAAATAATTTCCTGATTCATGACAAAGCGTATTTCGGAAGGTAATATTGTAGCGATCGTAGGGCGTCCCAACGTGGGCAAGTCGACCCTTTTCAACAGGCTGACCGGGACGAGGGGAGCTATTGTACATGAGACAAGCGGCGTGACACGTGACAGACATTATGGAAAGTCGGTGTGGAACGGGATTGACTTTTCAGTTATTGATACCGGTGGATATGTGGAAGGCTCCGGTGATGTATTTGAGGAAGAAATACGCAAACAGGTTCATCTTGCCATTGAGGAGGCGGATGTGTTTCTTTTTCTGGTGGATGCGACTGAAGGCTTACACCCGCTCGACCAATCGGTTGCCGACCTGTTGCGCAGAAGCAATAAAGACATTCTTCTTGTTGTAAACAAAGTGGACAACATCAACAGGCAATGGGATGCTGATGTTTTTTACACAATCGGGCTTGGGCAGCCTTATAAGATCTCATCCATAAACGGAAGCGGTACAGGTGATTTACTCGATGACATGGTGAAACTTTTTAAAAAGGGTTCAGCTGAAGACTTCCCTGAACTGCCCCGTTTTGCTGTTGTGGGCAGGCCAAATGTGGGAAAATCCACGCTCATTAACAGTTTCCTGGGCGAGGAAAGGCATATTGTAACACCTGTTCCGGGTACAACACGAGATTCAATCTATACAGAATACAACAAGTATCATTATAATTTCTTACTTGTTGATACTGCCGGGATCAGGAAAAAAAGCAAGGTGTCGGAGAATATTGAATTTTATTCGGTAATGCGTTCCATAAGGGCTATTGAAAATGCCGACATATGCCTGCTCATGATAGATGCGCTGCGGGGATTGGAATCACAGGATCTGGCCATCCTGAATATCATCATCAGCAACAACAAGGGTCTGATCATACTGGTGAACAAATGGGATCTCGTTGAAAAAGAAGTCAATACTGCAAGAGAATTTGAGAAAGCAATAAAAGACAGGACCGCACCTTTCCGTGATGTACCGGTACTGTTCATTTCGGCTGTTCATAAACAGCGCATACATAAGATCCTTGAAAAAGGCATGGAAGTTTATAATAACAGGAAGCAAAAAATTACAACATCCGTTCTGAATGAGATCATGCTGAAAGCGGTTAAGGAATATCCGCCTCCGGCTGTTAAAGGAAAACAGATCAGGATCAAGTATGTTACACAATTGCCGACTCATGCACCGGCATTTGCTTTCTTTTGTAATTTTCCCCAGTATGTAAAGGAGCCTTATAAGAGGTACCTTGAGAATAAAATCAGAGATCATTTTAATTTTACAGGAGTTCCTGTACAAATATTCATGAGAAAGAAATAATTTTGGTTTGATAATTACCCGGATCATATGGTTGCAATGAGAAAGTCGTTTTTGTTCTCCGGATTTGTCATACTGTTTGCAGGTGCTGTTACAACCTGTGAGCCGTTTGAAAAGGTAAGTGAAGTCCCTTACATTACTTTTAAGGACTTTCAACTTTCTGAAATCGATACATTAAGCAATATAATTAAGGTCGGTGAGCTCACATTTGATTTCATTGATGGTGATGCGGACCTGGGAGCCAAAACGGGACCCGGCGGAACCGGCGATTCCATTAATTTTTACCTGATCCCGTTTGAAAAAATCGACGGGTCATACAGTCAGATACCCGGTGATACCCTTCAATATCAGATCCGTTATAACGAAAAGCTGGATCGTATCGGACAAAACAAAACGATTAAAGGAGAAATCAGTTTGGTCATTTATTATTTCATCACACCCCCGTACGATACCATAAGATATGATTTCTACATATACGACCGCGCCCGGCATCAGAGCAATGTGGAATCAACCTCGGATATTGGATTCAAATAACCTACAACTCTGTTTACTTACTTTAAACTATTCCTGGTTGTAATCCGTACGCAGTACTTTAAATTCCGTACGGCGGTTCAGGAAATGTGCCATCTCCTGCCGGTCCTCGTCTCCCAGACTGTTTACATAACTTTCCGTGAGAACGGTTCCGACTGGCAAAAAAGAATAAGCATCATGATCTTTTTTATCGACTGTTTTCGGCTGTGTTTCACCATAACCTTTTGCCAGCAACCGGTCTCCCGATATTCCTTTTTCAATCAAATAGTCTACAACAGACTGGGCTCTTCTTCTTGAAAGGTCATCGTTATATTCATTGCTTGCCCTTGAATCGGTATGTGAACCGAGTTCAATAACGATGCTGGGATTATCATTAAGAGTTTCCACGAGTCTGTCAAGAGCAACCATGGATTCGGGACGAAGGTCTGCCTTGTCAAGGTCAAAAAAGATATTTTCCACTTCTACTGGTGTTTCTATGGAAGCCATGTAAATTTCGGTCCTGAATTCAGCATTCTGTGACAGTCCTTTGGTAGATTCCCGTTCCTTACCCTTCAGGTAGCCCTCTTTTTCCGAAATGAACACATAATCAGTACCGGGATTGAGATTGAACCTGAAGGTTCCGTTGTTTCCGGTGTTTGTTTCCAGAGTGATCCCGTCACTTCCAATGGATTTAACAAGAACATCAGGGATCACTTCATCGCTTTTTTCATCCTTTACAACACCAATGACGTTGAATCTTAACGGAGGCAATAAAAATGAGTATATATCGGCACCGGTCCTCCCCTTTCTTGAGGAACTGAAATACCCGCTTTCACGGTCATTTTCAAAAACAATACCGAAATCATCGGCCGGGGAATTGATCGGATACCTCATATTTTCAACAGTCCACTGTCCGCTTTCATTTTTCTCAGCTCTGAAGATATCCAGTCCCCCCATGCCGATATGACCATCAGACGAGAAATACAGTGTTCCGTCAGCATGAACATAAGGGAAAAGCTCTTCTCCGGGTGTGTTGACAGCAGTACCCAGGTTGACCGGATTGCCCCATTCAGCGTTGGGACTTGTACGGGTAATCATCCAGATATCCTTGCTGTTTCTGCCTTCTGGCGTTCTGGTACTGCCTTCCATATCGGAAACGAAGTACAAGATCAGATCATCACGGGAAATTGCCGGATGAGCGATTACTATGGAATCCGGACCAAGCTGCAGTGACCTCACATTGGTCCACCGCTCCCCGTCCCTGGCCGCCTGAAAGATCTCACAGCCCATTGTTTTCCGTTTGCTTATATTACAACGCGTAAAATACATGGTGGTGTAATCTGCAGAAAATACGGGAGTTCCTTCTTCAGCGTCCGTATTCACAGAAGGACCAAGGGGCAGGGGTGTGCTCCATTTGCCTTTATTGTCCATAGCGGAATAAAATATATCGGCAAATTCCTGTCCTGTTGCCCCATGTTCCCTTTTTCCGGCAGCTTCATCGCGTGATGAAGTGAAAAAAAGTTCCTGATAATCATCCTTTGAATAATACGGGCTGAAATCATCGTATCTGGAGTTGAGAAATTTCATTTCTTCAACCTGGTAACCTGTTGGCTGTTCGATCCACTGCAGTGCATATTCACATGACAGGATGCCATCGGAGGCACGCGGATCACCGGGGACAATTCCTTTATATCGCTGGTATTGTGCTTTAGCCTCCTCATATTCTTCATTCTTGAGCAGGGCATCTGCATAATACAAAATGGAAAGCGGATTCCCATAATCTCGGGCAACCACTTTGCTGTACCAGAGCGCTGCCTGTGCCGGATTGTCGGTTATCCGGTAGGATTCTGCCACATAAAAAGCGATGTGGAGCTTTTCATCCCTGTCGGTCGTTCTTTGATAAGCGTCTTTAAGCTGGTCGATTGCGACGTAATATTCCCCTGCGTTAAAAGTCTCATATGCCCTGATGGACTTCTTGTTTTGTGCGCATAATCCTGTTGAAAATGACAGGGTAACGATCCAAACAAGCAAATACTGCAAAATTCTCATGGGTATCTTTGTTTCATTGATAAACGATAAGAGAACAAGCTTCGTATGTAAAAGTAATATAAAAACAAAAATAGCAAAAAGAAGATATTCACAGCCATACCCACAGAATACCGTGATCATAAAAACTCCGGACGGCAGCGCAGGCTGCATCCGGAGTATTAATACAAAGAGATTCAACGGATTCGTTATACTACAGCTGTTACAAATCTGGAACTGAATTCATATTTCAGGGACCGTGAATGTATGGTCACAGTTATTTTTATCTGATGAACAGCAATTCCCTGTATTTGGGCAGGGGCCAGTATTCATCATCAACGATCAGTTCAAGCTTGTCCACATGGTAGCGGATGTCGTCAAGATAATTCAGGATCGTTGTGGAGTATTCATAGGCTTTTTCGCGCTCATCTTCGATCTTATTGGCTACTTTACGGGCTTCAATCATTTCATGGACCCTGGACTTAATATAGCTTGCATGGTGTGAAATGGTGCGAATAAGTTCCAGTCTTGAACCTGCCAGTTCCTTAAAATTTTTCTCATCATAGAGCTCTTTCAGTCCCTTAACATTTTTTATCAGTTCGGTCTGGTAACGAATGGCAACCGGAACAATATGGTTCATTACCAGATCACCCAGCACACGGGCTTCAATCTGAATCCGCTTGGTATAATTGTCCATCTTGACGCTTGTCCGGGCTTCATTTTCACGGGGGGTCATTACATCCAAACCGGAAAACAGTTTCCGGGATTTTTCAGTCAGATAAGCATCATAAGCCTCAATCGGATTGGTAACATTGGTCAGGCCTCTCTCCAGAGCCTCCTGTATCCATTCTTCACAATAATTGTTTCCCTCAAAACGTATTGCTTTTGAATCGATAATGTATTGCCGCAAAACCTGGAATATGGCTTCATCTTTTTTCAATCCATTATCAATCAGTTTATCAGCATCTTTCTTGAATTCGATCAGCTGTTCAGCGACGGCTGCATTGAGTGCGATCATGGAAACGGCCGGACTGGCAGCAGCGCCAACAGCCCTGAATTCAAATTTGTTGCCCGTGAAAGCAAAAGGTGAGGTACGGTTTCTGTCAGTGTTATCCAGGAGAATCTGGGGGACTTTAATGATGTTTAGCTTCAGTTCAGTTTTCTGATCCGGTGTCATTTTTCTGCTGGGTACCTTTTTTTCTATTTTATCAAGCATCTCTGTAAGCTGTGTTCCGATAAAGGCTGAAATAATTGCCGGCGGAGCTTCATTTGCTCCCAGTCTGTGTGCATTTCCGGCAGTGGCCACGCTGGCTCTGAGCAGGTCGGAATGCCTGTGAACAGCTTTAAGTATATTGACCAGAAAGGTAAGAAATTGCAGGTTGCTTTTGGGATTTTTCCCGGGTGATAAAAGATTCACACCAGTGTTTGTGGCAAGTGACCAGTTGCAATGTTTCCCCGATCCGTTAATATGATTGAAGGGTTTTTCATGATGAATTACTGCAAAATTATGATGCCTGGCCACCCTCCTCATCAGATCCATTAACAAAATATTATGATCAACTGCCAGATTGCATTCTTCAAATATGGGCGCACATTCGAACTGATTCGGGGCTACTTCGTTATGTCTTGTTTTTACCGGTATACCCAGTTTATATGCTTCAATTTCAAATTCATTCATAAAAGCAGAAACCCTCTCGGGTATTGAACCAAAGTACTGGTCCTCCAGCTGCTGATCTTTTGCGGATGCATGTCCCAGTAATGTGCGTTGTGTCAATACCAGATCTGGACGTGCATTATAAAGGGCTTCATCAACGAGGAAATATTCCTGTTCCCATCCCAGTGTTGCAATTACCTTGGTCACATCCTTGTCAAAATACTGACACACGTTAACCGAAGCTTTGTCTATTGCGTGCAGTGCTTTGAGCAATGGTGTTTTATTGTCAAGCGCCTCACCTGTATAGGATACAAATATCGTTGGTATGCTGAGCGTTTTTCCCACAATGAACGCAGGAGATGAAGGGTCCCAGGCAGTATAACCGCGGGCCTCAAAAGTGTTGCGTATACCTCCGCTCGGGAAACTTGATGCATCGGGCTCCTGTTGGGCAAGGAGCTTGCCTGAAAATGATTCAATTACCGTTCCGTCGGATGAAAAATCAATGAAGGTGTCGTGTTTTTCTGCAGTACCCTCAGTAAGAGGTTGAAACCAGTGCGTATAATGCGTTGCTCCCAATTCCACAGCCCATGCTTTCATACCGGAAGCAACCTGATCGGCTATTTTCCGGTCTATTCTTGTACCTTGCTCAATTGCTTCCATCACATGATTAAAGGCTTCTTCTGAAAGATATTTCCGCATTTTGACCTTGTCAAAAACATTCATGCCGAAATATTCCGAAATCAGGTTTGCGGGAGGTGCATAAGATTTCGGCCTTCTTTTATATGCATCATCCAGCGCTTTAAATCTAATTGTTGCCATACCAAATATCGTTTTAATTTATAGCGACAAATATAAATAAAATTAACATTCCCCCTGAAAAAAATGATCTATTATGTAAAAAAAATATAAAAAAATGAATTTGACATTAAAATAATAGGGGGTATAATATAAATATATAAAATAAATTAAACAGAACGATTTTTAGAAAGGATTTTCATCTTTTTCGAGTTTACGCGCAACGATCACGAGCTGATCAAACCATTCCTGACCGAATTTTCTGATCAGGGCTTTTTCGACAAACCGGTACAACGGAGTTTGTGTACCTTGTCCATGTGTTATGGCCGGTTCGCAAATTTCCCACCGGTCATAATTTACGGCATAGAAAGTATCGTATCTCCGGATTCTGACAGGATAAAGGTGGCAGGAAACAGGTTTTCTGAAACTGACTGCACCTGCAAGATAGGCTTTTTCGATTCCGCAACGCGCAATCCCCTTTTCGAATATGGCGTATGCACATTCCTGATTGTTGATCAGAGGCGTGACAATATCACCTTCACAATCGGTAACTGATGTTCCTGAAGCATGAATGGTATCAATCCCTTCCTTTCTGAGAAATGGTAAGATGTCGGGAAATATTTCCCGTAAAATTCCGGATTCCTCTTCTTCAAGGGGAGCTCCCGAATCACCATGGACGCAGCATGCACCCCTGCAGGCTGACAGGTTACATGCAAAGGGACATATAATTACGTCACGGCTGATTATGGTATTGTTGATATCAATCATTCTGACTTATGCTGTGTTGCAAAAATACGTCTTCAAACGAAAAAACATAGAGAATGCTGGCCAGGCTTGAAAATAAATTAGTAATGTTGTATAAACCAAACAAGCAAAAATCCATGATTACGGTAAAAACAACAGTCGGTGGCATCATTTCCCGTACGCAGCATGAAAAAGTTGAGATATTGCTTACAAGGCGCAATGTGGAACCTTTTAAACACATGTGGTGCATCCCCGGAGGACATATTGAACTTTATGAAAATGCCGTGGCAGCTGTAATTCGTGAAATCAAGGAGGAAACCAACCTGGATTTCAGACCTGTTTTCCTGACTTATGTGGATGAAATATTTGAAGACCGTCAAATTCATAATGTTGTGCTGTTATTCTATGGTGAGACATCCAATGAGCTCATACCCAGTCCGGATGAAGTATCAGAAGCCGGATGGTTCTCCCTGGAGGAAGCCCTGAAAATGGACCTGGCTTTCAATCATCATGAAGCACTTGAATTCTTTAAGGACCGCTTCAGTTTGAATAACATACCGTAATTCAAATAAACTCCTTTAGCCCTTACGAAAATTTTATATATTTGCGCCACTGTTATAAAATACATTATGAACTAATATAATCATCGAAATGCGTAATAAAGGAGCCATATGGACGCTGGCGATAGCGCTAATTCTTGTCTGTCTGTATCAGTTGTCATTTACGGTCGTTACCTATAAAATAAACAAGGATGCGGAACGGTATGCAACAAATGAAGAAAACATTGTTGACCTCAACAAAAGGGACCGGTATCTGGATTCCATTGCCAGTGAACCTGTATATAATTTCTTATGGTTGAAGAAATATACCTATCGTGAATGCCAGGAGCGGGAAATCAATCTTGGACTGGACCTGCAGGGCGGAATGAATGTGATACTGGAGGTATCGGTAGAGGAGGTGATCCGTTCCATGGCCGGTTACAGTGCGGATACGACCTTTAACAGGGCAATGGCACTTGCCCGGCAAACGCAGATCGGTTCCACTGAAAACTTTGTGAACCTGTTCGGAGAAGCTTTTGAAAGTATCGATCCGAATGCCCGGATGTCGGCCATATTTTCCACTCCTGAATTGCGTGAACAGATCAGTTACAACACATCAAACGAAGAGGTCTTAAGGATCATCCGTGAAGAAGCCGACAGGGCGATTTCAAATTCCTTCAACATCATCAGTACCCGTATCAATCATTTTGGAGTGACTTCACCAAATGTGCAGCGTCTGGCAAGTGGCGACCGCATCCTGGTTGAATTACCGGGCGTCGAAGAAAAAGAACGTGTCAGAAAACTGCTTCAGGGATCTGCCAGACTTGAGTTCTGGGAAACCTATGATAATACGGATGCGGAAATCAGTAACAGTCTTGTT
>JAFGRC010000078.1 GCA_016935355.1 Bacteroidales bacterium | reverse complement strand
CAACCAATTGGAAAAATTGATCCCTGCGTAAATATTAACGAAACTAACTATCTTTTCAAATATGCCGTTCCCCGGACGGATACGATAATTCAATCAGATATTACCGAAAGGTTTTTATGTTGGACTCGACAAATGTTGAAGTTATATATCAATTGGGGATGAGTTATAGTTATATCGGAGAATATGAAGAATCACTTTTTTCTTTGAAAAATGGCTTGAACAACTTGATAAGACCCTGGTTGTCAGTTATCGATATAATGGTATGCACCGCGTTGGATATGCTTACTGGAAAAACAACAGATATGATGAGGCAGCGTATTATTTTGATTTACAGATAGAATACAACAATAGGGCGATAAATTCAGACCTTCCATCCACCCAAAAATATTATTCTTATTATGACAGGGCAAGAGTTTATGCATTTAGGGGAGATAAAATAAAAGCTTATGAGGATTTAAGGATTTTCAACAAAAGGACGGTAATGCCATTGTGGATGGTTGCCCTTATTAAGGTCGATCCATTATTCGACAGCATACGGAATGAACAGGAATTTCAGCAGATCGTAAGGGATGTTGAAGCCAAATACAATATAGAGCACGAAAGGGTTAGAAAATGGCTTGAAGAAAATGATATGCTTTAATAAATCCCTCATCTTGCATCAGATTGAGGGATATTTTTGTACCCGGAGCCGGAATCGAACCGGCAAGGGAAAATTCCCACTGGTTTTTGAGACCAGCGCGTCTACCTGTTCCGCCATCCGGGCGATTTGGGTGTGAGTGTGGGTGTGAGTGTGGGTGTGGGTGTGGGGGAGCAAGGGCAAAGGGTGGTGGGTGTGGAAAACGACAAACATACTGTAAAGCTGCGGAAAGGTCTTTATGAACCGGATTGCGAAGATAAGCAATTGTTTTGCATCATACAAAAAAATGGTTGCGATAATGGCAAAATAGCCTTATTATAAGTAACTTTGCATATGATTTCGGTTCTTTTTCGATGCTTGGAAAACAAAGCGGGAGGTATTATGATTGAAAGGAGGACTTATGATCATTGCATTGATCCGTTAACAAAAAGTTAATAATTTGCTGAAAATTTTTTATTGAAAAACCGGTATGTTTTTCTTACATTATTAGGGCGTTTTTGAAATACGGGAAGTAATTTACAGTTTATCAAACCCTTAATTCACAGGGTTGATAACTCTTCGGGAATGTTGATAAATACGATGAACCCGAATTTGTCAGGATTTGTTTCTGTTGCTAAATTGCATCAACATCTTGATTAATTATTATCCCGTACGTAATTTTCATTCATTAATAACATCCTAAAGATGCAGGCTGAAAATACCAGGTTAAAGAGCGAGACATTATATTCATCCGAAAGCAAAAAAGAGGTGAAGGCAGCTGATCGAAAAACAGAAAAAACTTTTTCATATGAAGAGGCTTTTCAGAGTTCACTTGAATATTTTAATGGAGATGAACTGGCAGCCACCGTATGGATTAATAAATATGCCCTGAAAGATTCGTTCGGCAGGATATATGAAAAAAATCCCGATCAGATGCACTGGAGGATTGCAAGGGAAATTGCCCGGATTGAAAACAGATATCCGAATCCGCTAAGTGAAAAAGAGGTCTATCAGCTTCTTAAGGAATTTAAATATATTGTACCGCAGGGAAGTCCAATGACCGGTATCGGAAATCATTACCAGATCGCCTCTCTTTCAAACTGTTTTGTAATCGGCAATGAAGGCCCTTCAGACTCATACGGGGGCATTATGAAAGTTGACCAGGAACAGGTACAACTGATGAAAAGAAGGGGTGGTGTCGGTCATGACCTGTCTCATATCCGCCCCAAAGGATCGCCCGTACTGAACAGTGCCCTCACTTCAACCGGTGTGGTTCCTTTTATGGAAAGATATTCAAACTCAACCCGCGAAGTGGCACAGGATGGCCGGAGGGGTGCACTGATGCTGAGCATTTCCATAAAGCACCCCGACTCTGAACAATTCATAGATGCAAAGCTGGAGAGGGGTAAAGTTACGGGTGCCAACATCTCGGTACGCATCGATGATGAATTCATGAAGGCAGTGGTCAGCAACAGCAAATACCAGCAGGGTTATCCGGTTAATTCAAAAAATCTGGTGGTGACAAAAGACATTGAAGCCCGTGCATTGTGGTCAAAAATCGTACACAATGCATGGGAATCTGCTGAACCGGGTATCCTGTTCTGGGATACCATTATCCGGGAATCCGTTGCCGATTGTTATGCCGACTTTGGCTACCGTACCGTTTCAACCAATCCCTGCGGGGAAATCCCTCTTTGTACCTACGATTCCTGCCGCCTGCTGGCGATAAACCTTTACAGTTATGTAAAAGATCCGTTTACGGAAAAGGCGGTATTTGATTTCGGCCAGTTCAAAAAACATGTGCACTATGCTCAACGAATTATGGATGACATCATCGATCTGGAACTAGAAAAAATTGACGTCATTCTGAACAAGATCAATAATGATCCCGAGGACTCTGAATTAAAAAGAGTTGAAATAAACCTCTGGAAAAACATACGCGTAAAGGCTGAGGAAGGTCGCCGGACTGGTATTGGCATTACTGCTGAAGGAGATATGCTTGCTGCACTGGGTTTGCGTTACGGCAGTGAAGATGCTATCGACTTTTCCGTTGAAGTACAGAAAATACTTGCTGTGGAAGCCTACCGTTCTTCGGTCGAGGTGGCAAAAGAAAGGGGTCCATTTTCCATTTACAGCGCACACCTTGAAAAAGATAATTCTTTTATCAAACGGCTGAAAGGTGAAGACGAACAAATGTACTCCGACATGGTCCAACACGGCCGCAGGAATATTGCCCTTCTGACAATAGCTCCAACCGGAACCACAAGTCTAATGACACAGACAACCTCCGGAATCGAACCCGTCTTCATGCCGGTATATAAACGCCGCAGGAAAGTCAACCCGAATGACGGAAATTCCAAAGTAATATTTACGGATGAAGTAGGCGACAAATGGGAGGAATATAATGTGTTTCACCATAAGTTCAAAGTATGGCTTGCCGTTAACAATTATAACGTTGACGAAGTATTGCAATATGATGATGAAAAACTGCAGGAAGTAATTTCAAAATCTCCCTATTACAAATCCACATCAAGTGATGTCGACTGGATCAGTAAAGTGCGGATGCAGGGAGAAATACAGAAATGGATCGACCATTCGATCAGTGTTACGATCAATCTGCCGGGTCATGTAACGGAAGATCTGGTCGCTCAGCTGTATATTACTGCCTGGCAAAGCGGCTGCAAAGGTGTTACGGTATACCGTGAAGGTTCCCGGTCAGGTGTCCTGCTCACAAGCAACATGGAAGACAGGAACGATGCCCTGAAGTACAAACGGCCGAAGGTACTTGATGCTGAAATCATCCGGTTTAACAACAACGAGGAAAAATGGATCGCTTTTATCGGTCTGAAGGATAATAAGCCCTATGAAATATTTACGGGTTTTGTGGACGATGAAATGTTTCCGATCCCGAAATCTATTGTTAAGGGAAAAATAATTAAGAACCGTGATGAAAAAGGTGTTTCACGTTATGATTTTCAATATGTTGACAAGTACGGTTATAAAAATACACTGGGCGGACTATCCCACATGTTTAACAAGGAATTCTGGAATTACGCAAAACTGATTTCCAGTGTACTGCGTCACGGGATGCCTATTCCGGATGTGGTAAACCTTGTATCGTCGCTGAGACTTGACAGTGATACCATCAACACATGGAAGAACGGAGTCGAAAGAGCTCTGAGAAAGTATATTCCGAACGGGACAAAACCCAAAAAGGGCAAAACCTGTCCGGAATGCGGCTCTGATAATCTGGTTTATCAGGAGGGTTGCCTTGTATGCACTTCATGCGGTGCATCAAGGTGCGGATGAGAAGATGTTTAATTGATTATTCTTCTTTTTCTTCTTCTTCATAAGCCTTCAGCAGCTCTTCCTGAATGTTTCCGGGGACCTGCTCATATTCAAGGAATTTCATGGTATACATAGCCCTGCCTCCGGTAAGCGAACTAAGTGCCGTGGAGTATTTATTCATTTCTGCCAGCGGAACCTTAGCAGTTATTTTCTGAAATCCCATATCGCTTGTCATGCCCTGCACAACAGCCCTGCGACCCTGCAGATCGCTCATGACATCGCCCATGCGTTCACCGGGAACCAGCACATCGACCTGATAAACGGGTTCGAGAATCTTTGGTGCAGCCTTCTTGAAAGCCATGCTGAAAGCGTTTCGCCCGGCCAGCCTGAATGATATTTCATTGGAATCGACCGGATGCATCTTTCCGTCGTATACAAAGACTTTGATATCACGGGCATAAGAACCCGTCAATGGTCCTTCTTCCATTTTTTCCATAATTCCTTTCAGAATTGCGGGCATAAATCTTGCATCTATTGAACCGCCAACAATACAATTATGGAATACCATTTTCCCGCCCCAGCTTAGATCAATCTCCTCCTTATCCCGGATGGAAATCTTTTGTTCTTTGCCTTCAAGTTTAAACATGTTCGGATCAGGAACATTTTCCTTATAGGGTTCTATGATCATGTGAACCTCACCGAACTGTCCGGCTCCACCCGATTGCTTCTTATGCCGGTAATCGGCCTGAGCGGCCTTGGTGATCGTTTCCCTGTAAGGAATGCGGGGTAGAAGAAATTCTGTTCCGATTTTAAAAATATTATCAAGATGCCATTTGAGAATGTTCAGATGATATTCACCTTGTCCGGAAATGATAATCTGCCTGAGTTCTTTTGAATATTCAATCTGTATGGTAGGATCCTCAAAATTCATCCGCTGAAGGGCTTCTCCCAGTTTTTCCTCATCTCCTTCACTCAATGGTTTTAAAGCAGACCTGAATTTCGGTTCCGGAAAATCTATCGGAGGGAACTTGATATTGCCGTCAGATGATAATGTGTGGTTTGTCTTGGTGGCTTTCAACTTCACCGTTGCACCAAGATCTCCGGCCAGCATGTTGTTTACTTTGGTCCGGTTTTTCCCCGCCACTGCAAAGATCTGGGCGATACGCTCCTTATTCTGTGTTGTTGTATTCGTCAGGTCCATTCCTTCCTTTATTTCCCCCGACATGACCTTGAAATAATTGATCTCACCGATATGTGCTTCCACGGCGGATTTGTATACGAACAATGTACAGGGTCCCGATGCCTCGCACTTAACTTCCTTTGTCCCTGCCATGGGAACAGGTGAATCATGCGGACCGGGAACGGCCTGGGTAATGAACTCCAGCAAGCGTCCCACGCCGATATTCCTTTTGGCCGATACACAGAATACGGGAAATAATCCCCTTTGCAGCAGTCCTACTTTAATGCCCCTCTGAAATTCCTCGGGAGTGAGGGTATCATTTGCAAAAAACTGCTCCATAAGAGATTCTTCGCTTTCAGCAGCCTTTTCTAAAAGGATGTTGTGCAGCTCTTCTGCCTGATCTTTCTGATCCGCCGGTATGTCAAGTATCTCGGGAGCCCCCCCCTCTTTCGGATGCCGGTACATTTTCATGGTAAGCACATCAATGATGGAATTGAATTCACTTCCCGGATTGACGGGATACTGAACCAGAACCGTATTGTTACCAAATCTGTCTTTTATGGATTCAACAGTCTTTTCCCAGTTCACTTTTTCATGATCCAGGTGATTCACGACAAAAATGATGGGTTTTCCATCACGTGCCAGATACCTTCCGTGTATTTCAGCTCCGACCTCAACGCCGTTCTGCGCATTCAGGATCAGGAGTGCGGCATCTGTAACACGCATGGCAGATACCATGCCGTTAATAAAGTCATCAAGTCCGGGAGCATCGATCAGATTTATTTTATGATCGTTATATAACGTGTACAGCAAAGAGGAAAATACCGAACAGGTATTGTTGTGTTCAATTTCCTTAAAATCTGAAACCGTATTTTTGCTTTCAACATCTCCGCGCCTCTCAACCACTCCCCCTTCGAAAAGCATGGCCTCGGCCAGGGTCGTTTTTCCCGATCCGGAATTTCCAACCAAAACTAAATTTTTGATCTGACTCGTTGAATATGTCTTCATTTTGACTGAATTACTGTTTATTGTTTTAAAATTATGGCTCCATCGTGAAAGAATTGCAAAAATAGAAATTTTTTAAATATATCGAAGCGCTGACAAATATCAGCCAAAAATATACCGGATTGGATGATAGCTTCTAAATTCTGATCAAAACCTGGAATTTTATTTCATGTCTGCTATTGGAGCGGATCAGGTCATAACCTGAACCGATTGTTGTTTTTTCGGCATAGCAGGTTCTGGCCAGGCGGATCCAGCATGAAAGCCCTCCGGTGAAGTTATAGCGCATCATGATATAGGTCCGGTAACCTTCATCATATAGTGCAGTGCTTGTAAATGAAGAAAGTGTCTGCTGTTCATACATATAGATCCTGGAACGGTAATTGTCGGTATCAAACCATGCATAACGGAAATTCAGTATTGCCGGGATCTTTCTGAAATGGCACACAACGTCCTGATAAAACATGAATCCACGGTCAGGGTCCTCTTCTTCTTTATTTACACTGACATATTCGATGCGTGACCGCAACTGAAGCAAGTCATTATACCTGTAAGAAAAATAGTATCTCAGTCCTTTGTAAACTGACCATACAAGATCATCAACATTTTGATCCTCCAAACCGGAACTCACCTGCTTGCGTTCCAGTTTGAAACGCAGCAACATTTCCATATTTTTATCAGGTATGTAACCTATTGTCGCCATATAATCGGAACCTGATGAAGGAGCACTGACCTGGTATCTGAGCCATGGGAACCTGTACAGATCAGAATAGGCAGAAACCGTCCAGTATGGCGCCGGGTGAATAACAGTCCCCAGATAGAATCCGCTTTCGTTGGAATTTCCCGATCCTTCTGCAAATGCTGCTGAGTACAAGGAGTAAAATGAAGCCGGAAAATGTCTGTAAAGAACGGAAAATGAAGCATATTTGCCTGCATTAAAAACAGCTGAGTGCAATGTGGCGAATGCCTCATGTCCGTAAGACACTTCGCCTGCAATCTGCATATTGTGCAACGTCAGCGTATAATCCAGACCTGCATTGAATAACGAGCGTCCGTAAAAATCGAAAGCTTTATAAAGCTTCTCACTTTGCTCCAGATAACTGTTGAACTGGTATTTAATACCGGTAAATCCAACCTTCAGGTAATTGCCCCTGTAGGTTATGTTTCCGCCAAAAGCGCCGACACGGACTGATTTCTCATCCCTTGTTTCGGATTTTGTGCGATGGTGTCCATTAAATAAGAAAGCTGAAAAAGCATGCATTCCGGTATCCAGTGTATCCGTGATGTTCGCATCATTGTATTTTGAAGAAAAAAATCCGGTAAGCGTGAATTTTTTTACGGCAAGACTTGCCGCCATTCCCCGGAAAAAGTTGTTCTCCTCTGCTGATGTAAATTTTTTTACCGGATCCTGCCGCTTGATGACATTAAGCGGCAACGAGGATTTGCCGGGAGCATAACCATTCCAGAGGGTCAATCCCTGTCCGAACTGTAAACGGTAGTCACCCGCAACGACCGATTTCAACATGCCAATATCGTGCGCCATAATGTGAGCGGAATAAAAATCGAATCCAGACGGATTGGATCCGCTGAAAAAAGTTTCACCCGGGTCTTTTTCCATGGTAACTCCGAGATCGATACGGTTACCCGACTGAAAACCGGATTTTGCATAATAGTGCCATGGATCTCCCGGATATACCGGGATTTCCTGATTGGTATCGGTACTTACATATCCGGCTGATTGTTCAATTGTGCGATGACCGCTCAGGGTGATCTCGGTCCTGCCATATTTAAATATATCTTTAAAATTTTGGCTTTGTGCAAGTACAGGTTCATCAACCGTCACATACGGAATCATTTTTAAAATGGTTTCTTCCAAAAATCCATGAACCAGCTGCAATTCATAAAGGCTCAACAAAACTCCGTTCTGATTTCTGTATTCCAGCAGGCTCTGAATCTGGAAATCCGTGAGGAACGGCAGCTTTTGCAATTCGGAAAAGGATGCTGCATTCAGGTTCAGTGGGTTTTCATGCAGATATTCCAGCTCCTTTAAAAGAGATTCATAATCGGGCTGCGTATCTTCATCACTTTCTGCTGACTCAGCAAGAGACTCCATGATTTCAACATGCCTGTCAATAAATGGCTGGGTAATGGCAGGAATGCACAAAACAACACCTGCATAAAGAAGCAGCAGGACACGAATATTCATAACGGGTCGGGTTAGTCGGCTGCAAAATAATAAAAAAACGTAAAACTCCTATGTATGCTTAAAGATTTTATAGTTATTTTGAGTTGAAATGACCGGATGAATATCAGATTTTTCAATATTGCGCTGTTCACCTGGATTGTACTGGCAGTATTAACCTTTATTGTACTGCTTTTTGTTCGTGCACCCTATGGCAGACACATCCGCAAAGGCTTCGGTCCTCTCATGTCAAACCCTATTGGCTGGCTGATCATGGAATCTCCCGCTTCCATCCTGATGATCATGTACTATTTGATAAGTCCCCATTCCTTTCGAATGAGTTCAGCGGTATTTCTGATCATATGGGAGCTTCATTATGTTCATCGGGCTTTTATTTATCCCTTTCGCATGCGTAATTCAAAGGGACAAATACCGGTTCTGATCGTAATCATGGCAATTGTATTCAATTTGATCAATACCGGCTTTAATGGTGTCGGAGTTTTTGTCCTTGGACCTCCACCGGATATCATGTGGTTTTCTAATGCACGCTTTGTCGCAGGCACTGTGCTTTTCCTGTCGGGGTTCGGCATCAATCTGTATTCTGATAATGTACTCAGAAAACTTAGAAAAACGGCTGATACAAAATATAAGATACCTTACGGGGGATTCTATCGCTGGGTGTCATGTCCCAATTATCTTGGGGAAATCATGGAATGGACCGGATGGGCTTTGCTTACATGGTCACTGGCAGGTCTTTCATTTTGCATATGGACAGCATCCAATCTGATCCCGCGGGCAATTCATAATCACAAATGGTACAATGAAAACTTTCCGGATTATCCAAAAAACAGAAAAGCAGTCATTCCTTTCATACTGTGATGCAACTTTACGGTTCAAAAGCAAAATTCATGATAAAATGCAGTGAATTCAACCATACGGTTTTTTTATAAAAGCACAAATGAAAAAGGAATGATCGGGATTTCTCATCATTCATTCCTTAAAAATTGTAATTCACAATCTTCAGAAGGTTGATAAAATTATTATCTTTATCGCCGTGTTTTTCAAATATCGTTTCTATATATTTGGCATTCAACACGATATTAAATTTTTAGTATTAATTTTTAAAAGCAGTGTTTACTATGTTAAATAATTTATTCTGGTTGGTTCCAATCTGTTCCGTTCTGGCCCTCGGATTTGCATACTATTTCTTCAGGCAGATGATGAGCGCTGATGAAGGAACGGATACGATGAAAAAAATTGCCCGGCACGTGCGGCAGGGAGCGATGGCTTATCTGAGACAGCAATACAAAGTAGTTACAATTGTTTTTGTAGTTCTGACTGCAATTTTTGCCATGTTGGCATACGGATTCAAAGTGCAGAACCCGTGGGTTCCGTTTGCCTTCCTGACCGGAGGTTTCTTCAGCGGATTATCGGGGTTCTTCGGTATGAAAACAGCAACGTATGCATCTGCCCGTGCTGCAAATGCTGCAAAGCAATCCCTGAATCACGGCCTGAGAATCGCATTCCGTTCCGGAGCGGTAATGGGACTTGTGGTAGTGGGATTGGGATTGCTGGACATTTCCATCTGGTTTTACGCATTGAATTATATCATTGGCTCACTGGATGCTTCAACCGGACAGGTAATTGCTGCTGATCCAGGTATGAAGCTCATCATCATTACCACAACAACACTGACATTCGGAATGGGTGCTTCCACCCAGGCTTTGTTCGCCCGTGTCGGAGGCGGCATATATACAAAAGCGGCAGATGTGGGCGCTGACCTGGTCGGAAAAGTGGAAGCCGGTATTCCTGAGGACGATCCCCGTAACCCCGCCACCATTGCCGACAATGTTGGGGACAATGTGGGTGATGTGGCCGGAATGGGTGCTGATCTGTATGAATCCTACTGCGGATCCATTCTGTCTACCGCTGCACTGGGCGCAACGGGTTTTACAGCAACCGGACTTGCTGCGGCAGGATTTTCAAATTACGAAGCCCTGACAACACAGTTCAATGCAGTGATCGCACCCATGCTTATTGCTGCAGTGGGTATAGTTCTTTCCATACTGGGTATATTCTTTGTCCGTACCAAAGAAGGTGCATCCCAGAAACAACTGCTGAGTGCATTGAGCAGAGGTGTTAACATAAGTTCCGTATTTATCGCAGTTTTTGCCTTTCTGGTACTGTATATCCTGAAAATCCCCAATTTCACTGGTATATGGGGTGCTATGATCATTGGTCTGATAAGCGGTATAGGTATCGGAAAATCAACAGAATACTTTACATCGTCAGGTTTCAAGCCGACAAAATTAATTGCAGAGGCATCACAGACTGGTCCGGCTACCGTAATTATCGGTGGTATCGGTACGGGTATGATATCAACTGCCTTTCCGGTACTGATCATCTCCACCGCCATCATCCTGGCGTATCTGTTTGCCTCAGGATTTGCATTTGCAAACATCAGCATGGGTTTATATGGAATCGGGATGTCTGCTGTCGGAATGCTTTCAACACTTGGTATTACTCTGGCAACGGATGCATACGGCCCCATTGCGGATAATGCAGGTGGGAATGCCGAAATGAGCGGTCTCGGTCCTGAAGTGCGTAAACGTACAGATGCACTTGATTCTCTGGGTAATACCACAGCCGCAACGGGAAAAGGTTTCGCCATCGGTTCGGCTGCCCTCACTGCTCTTGCTTTGCTGGCATCTTACGTGGAAGAAATTAAAGTGGCATTGGTACGTATTCCTGAAAAAGCAGCAGCTTTTGAAGCCGCCATGGGTGTTAATCCCCATAATGCGTCCATTCACGATGTCATCAATTACTTCGAGGTGAATCTGATGAATCCCAGGGTACTGGTCGGTGCTTTCCTCGGCTCAATGGCTGCTTTCCTTTTCTGTGGACTTACCATGAATGCTGTGGGACGTGCAGCACAGAGAATGGTCGATGAGGTTCGCCGCCAGTTCCGTGAAATTGTCGGTATTCTTGAAGGCAAGGCAGAACCCGATTATGCGAGTTGTGTTGCAATCTCCACCAAGGGTGCACAGCGCGAAATGATGTTACCCTCATTGCTCGCCATAATGATTCCGATCGTTACCGGCATAGTGTTTGGTGTTGCAGGTGTTATGGGCTTGCTGGTCGGTGCACTGGCGACAGGATTCATACTTGCCATATTCATGGCCAATGCAGGCGGTGCATGGGATAACGCTAAAAAATATATTGAGGAAGGTAATCTCGGCGGCAAAGGTGGTGTTGCCCACAAGGCAGCAGTTATTGGCGATACGGTCGGTGATCCGTTTAAGGACACTTCCGGTCCTTCCCTGAATATCCTGATCAAGCTTATGAGCATGGTTTCCATTGTAGTGGTGGGTGTTACAGTTGCCACAGCTCTGATCTGATCCTGAGAAACGACAGTTGTTATGCTGTAATCCCGGTTCCCAAGAGGACCGGGATTTTTTAATCAAATCATTCCGCTTACTTTCTCAGGATACCCGATTCTTTTTCCGGATCAATTGAGTGTAGTTCGAGACTCAGGCCGTCCCATACCGCATAGGTAAAACTTGTAATCCAGTCCCCCAGGTTTATGACCTTGCTGTTTTTTCCGACCCTTACTTCGAAAGGAATATGCCGGTGGCCGAATATAAAATAATCATAGTGCCTGTGGCGGAGCATTTCACGGGCAAAAACCACCTGAAATTCATTTTCATCACCTTTATAAGCTTCAGCAACAATACCTTTCGCATAACGGCTCTTTTTTGACCACCATTTTCCGAATTTCATTGCAGCATTGGGATGAATGCGGGCAAACAGCCATTGCATCGTTCTGTTATTAAAGATCCATTTGAGAATTTTATACCCTTTTTCACCCGAACCCAGACCATCACCATGTCCTATATAGAACAAACGGCCGTCCATTTCACGGTCAACATGGCTGCGGTACAGGGTAAGACCAATTTCTGCAGGCAGGTAATCATAGATCCAGACATCATGATTCCCTGTGAAGTAATGAATTTTTACACCGGCATCCGCCAGTTCAGACAGCTTACCAAGAAAACGGGTATAGCCACGCGGGACCACATGTCTGTATTCATGCCAGAAATCAAAAATATCCCCGAGAAGGTACAATTCTGAAACATCTTTTTCAATCGAATCAAGCCAGTCCACAAGACGTTTTTCCCGTATGGCACTTTTTTCCGAAGGAAACAATCCCAGATGTGCGTCTGAGATAAAATATATTTTGGAATCTTTGGTCAATATGTACGCATCTTAATTGAGTAATTCTGAGAGTCTCATCTGCAATTGGGCAGGAGTCAGATTCTTGCCCAGTATTGTGACATTGTTTATATCAATCAGATAATTGCAGGGTAATGATGTAACATTATAGATAGATGCTGTAATTGAATTCGGATATGTTATATCAATTACATTGGTCCAGTAAAGTTCATCAAACTTAACAGTCCTTGTCCATGAATCAGTGGAATTATCCAGAGAAACTGCCAATATATCAAATCCTTTGCTTCTGAAATTATTGTAAACCTGTATCAGCTGCCGATTCTGACTGATGCTTTCCGGACTCCATGACGCCCAGAAATACAACAATACATAAGGACCTTTCATTGACTTTAAAGTAATTGTATCTCCGGCAATACCGGGCAGTGCCACTTCCGGCAGGGTTGATTCGGCTCCTTCAGCCAGACGCAGCACAAGGGATGCGTTGTAATCACCAATCAGCCTCTGTGTGGTTTTATCCAGTGCGATAACATGCCGTGAATCCGGATAATATTTCTTTAAAGAATCACTGACGATCTTGAAATACTGAAGATCGGTGTTTCTGTAAAAGACATATGAGCCGGGTTGATATTGCTGGTATAGAACATACAGACTTGCAAATGAATTGAAGTGTGTAAGCAGAAAGGCAATGGAAAACTTCCTGTGGGATTCCATTACAGCTTCAAATTCTTTATTCAGTCTTTGCTTTGTCGAGTCTGCTTCCGCCCGGTTGAACACAGCAGTCAGGGAATCGAGCTTAGCCTTGGTTCCGTTCAGATTTCGCACAACCTTCAGGACCTGCTCCGTATCTTCAGATCCTTCTATTTGAAGTGAAGGAATAAAATTTGTGGCATCCGCTTCAATATGAATTTGCTGTCCGGGCCTGGGGAACAATACGATGTTTTTATTGTTGGACAAACGCAACTGGTAAAATCCGGGTGATGCTGTACGAAAAGTAAAACGGAAACTGCCTCTCTTTTTTAAAATTGCTGAATCAAGCGCCATACTTTCATATAAATCAACTTCGTCAAGATAAACGGTAAGCGTGTCAGCATTTCTGATCGTACCTGAGATTATAATTTTGTCTTTGCTGCAGGTAATCAGACTCAGCGCCAATATGATCAAAACGGGTTTTTGAATCATTTTCGATATGGGTATTAAAGTGAAATCAGTCATTTTAACAAAGGTTCATATTACCGGTTATTATTGAGAGAAAAGAAAAGCGGATATTTTTGCATCAGCCTCTTCAGGTGTGAAACCTTTGTCCACAATCCTCCCCTCCTGATCCAGCAAATAAAGTTGCGGGATGGCTTCCAACATGTAAGCTTCGACTACAGGTGAATCCCAGTATTCCAGATCACTCACCTGAATTCCTGCAGGTTTTTCATCCCTGAGGTAGTTCAGCCAGGATTCTTTTGTGCGGTCGAGTGATACCTGATAATATTCCACATGCCGATCTGCGTATTGAGCATACAGGCCAGTCAGTATATCATGTTGCCGTTGGCTTTCCGGCGACCATGATGCGTAAAAATAAAGTAATACCATATTCCCCTTGAGTGATGACAATGCAATAACCGTTCCTGTTGTATCAGGTAAAACAATATCAGGAGCAGGTGAGCCAATATCAATACGCAACATCCGGCGGATTTCAGTTACCCTTCTATTCAAATCGCGAACCGCTTCAGAATCAGGATATAATGCAGACAGACTGGAATCTACCATTGCAAAATATTTGAAATCATTTTTATAGTCAAAGACCGGAATATTTCTTCCGAGTTGCTGGTATAAAGCCATTAAACCGGCCAGTGATCCGGGATTCTGTTCAATGAGCTCCACTGAAAACCGGCGGTGTTCTTTGACTATCTGATCATAAGTACTGTCAATACGGGCTTTTATTGACTCAAAATCCGGGTTATCGCGACTGTTTTCAAATTCCGTGCTGATCGCGGTTATCTCCCGAAGTGCTGCAGCCTGATTGGATACCATTTTCTGTACCAGTCTTGAATCCTTTGAACCTTCAACATAGTAACCGTGATCAAAGGCAGCTGAATTTCCGCTAATGGTAATATGATCTCCGGGATGAATGATCAGATTGATGTACTGTCCCGGTTGAAAGTACAGGATAAAAAAGTCAGGTATCAGTGTATATCCCTTAAATGTATATGCTCCTGATTTTCCGGGCATGGCCGAATCAACTGCAACAGGTCCCGACAGGGTTTGCCTTGAAAGATACATCTGCCGGTTTTCTGCTGTTTCAGCCGTATATTCAACCACAAAATTGTTTCTTTCTTCAGTACAGGAAAAGAGCACTCCAGCAAGCACGATCAGATGAAGTAATAAACGCATGCCATGTTTGTTTCAAAACCTCAAATTTATATTATTCCTTAAGATTTTGATAATTCCCGGGAATTTATTTGGAATGTTGCATCTCAAATCATGTCCGTTAACGTTAAAATAAAATCCGGACATTGTCTTCAAAACGGTCTGAAAGCAAAAACCAAAATCGCTTCTGTTATTTGATTCCGGGTATAAATACAGGTGAAAAAACTACTTAAGATCATATGATATCACTAAATTATTTACTATCTTGTAAAACTAATTTACGATCCGGATGACCTATCTTAAAATTGATAAAACTCAACTTATTAATCTTGAATACTCCCTCAATAGGGAGATCATTAGAAGCAACAGGGCAGGTTCTTACTGCTCAACCACAATAATATACTGTAATACACGCAAGTATCACGGACTACTTGTCACTCCGGTCGAATACCTCGATGGCGACCGGCACGTATTGCTTTCATCATTTGATGAATCCATAATTGAAGGAAAAAATGAATTCAACCTGGGAATTCACAAATACCAGGGTGATATTTACTGTCCCCGGGGACATAAATACGTACGTGATTTTAAGGCTGATCCTGCTCCCACTTTGTTCTATCGTGTCGGCGGTGTTGTGGTGAAAAAAGAAAGTCTCCTTGTGGAAAAAGAGGAACAGTTCCTGATACGTTATACCATTATCGAATCAGATGTTTCCATCCGTTTAAGGTTCAGGCCCTTCCTTGCTTTTCGCAACATACACAAACTCAGCACGGCAAATCTTTATGCAAATACTAAAGTCAGGTTTATACCCAATGGCATCAAAATAAAGTTGTACGATGGCTATCCGTTTCTTCACATGCAATTCTCAAAGGAAGCGGAATTCATTCCGGCACCTGACTGGAATTATGGAATTGAATACTATATGGAGCTCAAAAGGGGATACGATTTTAAGGAAGACCTTTTTATGCCCGGGTATTTTGAATTGCCCTGCAAAAAGGGAGAAGTTGTCGTATTTTCATCTGCTACTTTCAATACCAATACTGACCAGTTAAAACGAAAGTTCAGTATCGAGCTGGGTAACAGGGTCCCCCGTGACAGCTTTAAAAATTGCCTGATCAATGCATCACAACAGTTTTTCGTGAAGAAAAACAAAAAGACGGAGATCATTGCAGGTTTTCCATGGTTCGGAACTTGGGGACGCGACACATTTATTGCATTACCCGGATTAACGCTTGCCATTGACGATGTTAAAACATGCAAGGAAGTCCTTGATACCCAGGTGAAAAAGTTGAAAAATGGACTTTTCCCCAATATGGGATCTGAAGATGAACCGGCATTTAATTCGGTTGATGCCCCATTGTGGTTTTTCTGGTCCATACAGCAATATACCAGAGCAATCAAGTCGTATACTTCCATATGGCGCTCTTATGGCAGGGCTATGAAATCGATACTTGATGCATACAGACAGGGCACTTCATTTAACATCAAAATGCACGATAACGGACTGATCTATGCGGGTGAACCGGGAAAAGCCCTTACATGGATGGATGCTGTTGTGAACGGGAAGCCCGTAACTCCAAGGATTGGTTTTCCTGTCGAAATCAATGCCCTGTGGTATAATGCTTTAGTTTTTAGTCTGGAACTTGCCAGGAGGGCAAAAGACGAGGAGTTCATCAATAGCTGGGGTGACATGCCCCATCTGGTCAAAGAGTCTTTTAATGCCATGTTCTGGGACTGCAATAAAGGATATCTGGCAGATGTGGCCGACTATCATGCAACCGACTGGTCATTGAGGCCCAATCAGATCATTGCAGCATCTATGGAATATTCTCCAATCGATAATGCGATCAAGAAAGCTGTTTTAACCTTTGTTGAAAGGGATTTGCTGACACCAAGGGGATTAAGAACCCTTTCTCCCAAGAATGAAAACTATATTGGAGTTTACAGGGGAAATCAGGAACAACGTGACCAGGCTTATCATCAGGGAACAGTCTGGCCATGGTTGCTGGAACATTATTGTGAGGCTTATATCAGCCTGTACAAGGAAAGCGGTGTTGGTTTCCTGAACAGTCTGATCAATGGTTTTGAACCGGTTTTGAATGAACTGGGAATCGGAACCATACCGGAGATCTTTGACGGTGACCCTCCCCATCAGCCCCGCGGAGCGATTTCCCAGGCCTGGAGCGTTGCTGCACTTTTAAGGATTATTGCATTGAAAGAGAAATTAACAGAAAGCAATCAGGAAATCTGAATTTTGTAGATAATTAATGCAAAACATGCGTATATTGATGTTCGGCTGGGAATTTCCTCCTCATATATCGGGAGGACTGGGAACGGCTTGTTACGGACTGACAAAAGGGTTACAGAGTGTTGGCATTGATGATATTCTTTTTGTTGTTCCGAAAGCTTATGGTGACGAAGAAAAAAACAATATGAATATCATTGATGCAGGTGAAATTGTCATCAGTGACAGGATCATTGATTACCGGGGATTTTTCAAGCAGATGCATTTTATTGAAGTCGGATCTTCTCTGGTCCCATATACCTCTCCGGAAGAATATGAAACATTGCACACAAAAAACATCAGTGATTCAAAATATTTTATTCATTCCTCTTTCTCCGGTAAGTTAAGCTTCACAGGAGGATACGGACAGAATCTCTTTCAGGAGATTGCCAACTATGCAGTTGTGGCATCTGTTATCGGGATTCAATACCAGTTTGATATCATCCATGCCCACGACTGGCTAACATTTCCTGCAGGGGTAGCCGCAAAAATGGTTTCCGGCAAACCTCTTATCGTCCATGTACATGCCACCGATTTCGACCGCAGCGGCGGAAATGTAAATCCGGGTGTTTTTGAAATAGAAAAGGCCGGCATGCAGGCTGCTGATAAAGTAATTGCGGTAAGCAACCTGACCCGTAACATCATTATCGAAAAATACGGTATCAATCCTGATAAAGTTGTCACCGTTCACAATGCTGTTGAACCCGTGGCAGGTCACGAAGTATTGCGCAGTCAAAAAATGGCCGGTGATAAAGTTGTTACATTCCTGGGTCGTGTAACCATGCAAAAAGGGCCCGAATATTTTGTCGAAGCGGCACACCTTGTGCTTCAAAAGATGAACAATGTACGTTTCGTGATGGCGGGCAGCGGTGATATGCTTTGCCGGATGATATGGCGTGTTGCGGCTTTAAGGATGGGCAGGCGGTTTCATTTTACCGGATTTCTGAAAGGAGACGATGTTAACCAGATGTTTGCATTGAGCGATGTTTATGTAATGCCTTCAATATCTGAGCCTTTCGGAATCTCACCCCTTGAAGCCCTGCAATCGAATGTACCGGTTATTATTTCACGGCAGTCGGGTGTTGCTGAAATATTAAAGCATGCAATAAAAATTGATTTCTGGGACATTCATGCCATGGCAGATGCAATATATGGAATTCTTAACTATGACGGGCTTTCATCGATGTTTAAAATTCATGCCCGCGATGAAGTGGATAATCTGAAATGGGAAAATGCAGCTGCTAAAGTAAAAGACATTTATTATGAAATGGTATAATACATTAACAAAACAGATCCCTCCTCTATGAGAAATATTTGTATGTATTTTCAGATCCATCAGCCATTGAGGCTAAAACAATATCGGTTCTTCAATATTGGTAACGATCACTATTACTATGATGACTATCTTAACGAGTCTGTCATCAACCGTCTTGCTGAAAGAAGCTATCTGCACGCCAATAAAGTGATCAGGAACATTATTAAGAATTTCGGAAAACAGTTTAAAGTTGCATTCTCCATTTCAGGCATTACGCTCGATCAGTTTGAACTTTATGCACCTGAAGTGATCGAAAGTTTTCAGAAACTTGCAAAGACAGGATGTGTTGAATTTCTGTGTGAGACATACTCTCATTCCCTGGCATCACTGCGAAATAAAGATGAGTTCACCAGACAGGTGCACATGCACAAGCAAAGGATCAGGGACCTTTTTGATCAGGAACCGGCTGTATTCAGAAATACCGAACTGATATATTCCGACAGTATTGGTAATGATGTCGCAGAAATGGGATTCACAGCCATGATCACAGAGGGTGCCAAACATATATTGGGTTGGAAAAGCCCGAATTATTTATATTGCAATGCAATCAACCCAAGACTAAAGGTACTGTTGCGCAATTTCAGACTGAGTGATGATATATCATTTCGTTTTTCCAACCGAAACTGGTCGGAGTTTCCGCTGACCGCTGATAAATTTGTGGACTGGCTGAACAAACTGGATAAAAAGGAAGAAACCGT
>JAFGRC010000077.1 GCA_016935355.1 Bacteroidales bacterium | reverse complement strand
AGGATCAGTGTTTTTGAGGTTTGTGAGGTAGGCACCGTTGTATTTGGCACCATGATCGTTGACCATGATATACTCGGGGATTACCGGGGTGGGACCACTGCCATAAATCGGGTGATACCAGTTGGCATCACCGACTTCTCTTCCTGCACCCTCCATCTGCAACCAGAGTAATTCGCCCAGTTCCTCCACACTGCACATTTCCGGAGCTAATCTTTTGTCACCCCAGTTAATACCATAATAATAATCGACACTAACCCTGTTGGACCCAACCTGACCCTGTCTGGTCGTAATGATCACAACCCCGTTGGCTGCACGGGCGCCGTAAATGGATGAAGACGCTGCATCCTTTAATATCTGAACCGACTGGATGTCATTCGGGTTAAGCCTGTCAATATCCCCGGGCACTCCGTCGATAATGTATAAAGGATCAGATCCGGCAAAGGAGCCGAATCCCCGCACACGCATTTTTGAACCTCCATCCATGGAGCCATCACTCGTAATGGTTACACCTGATACACGTCCCTGCATCTGGTTCAGCGCATTCACGGAAGCCATGCTTTGCATATCCTCTGTATTCACCACGGAAACCGACCCGATAATGTCTTTTTTCCTTTCAACGGAATATCCTGTGACCACTATCTCCTCCAGCGCTGTGATTTCTTCAACCATAGCTATATCAATGACAGTTCTCCCGCCAATGTTCACTTCCTGTGTCTGGTATCCGACAAAACTAAAGACCAGCGTATTTGAACCAGCCGGTATAGTTACATCATAGGTTCCATTGGCTTGTGAAATTGTTCCGGTCATGGTCCCCAGGACCTGGATTGTCACGCCCGGAAGAGGATCTCCGTTGGATGCATCAGTAACCACACCGGTTACTCTGGCTTGCTGGGCAGAAAGTTGCAATGAACACATCAGCAATAAAATTATGCTGATTTTCAAAGCAGTTAAGATTTGTTTTGCTTGTCTGTTAGAGTTTAAGCAAAATAATTTCAGGTTTTTTTTCATAAATTTTTTTGGTTTTGAATTAATAATTTTCTGCAGTTAGAACGCGTATTTTAACTGCAAGGGTTTATTTAAAATCTAAATCGCAGGATGTGTAAGCATTCTGCGATTTTTTAACTCAGGGTTTTGCCATAGGCATTTCGTTTTTGTTAATAATAAGTTTGCTTTATTGAAGATCTTATTTAGTATCGGAATTTTACTTGTTTTGAATCAGTAAATTATCACAATTCTTGAAAATGCATGTGAATATATAATTGGCAAGCGACTCATTATTGATATGAATTTCAGACACTTCGGATCGTTCTTATATCATCTTATATCAAATAAGGAGATAATATATTTTAAATATAATATTTTTTTTTATTCGAGCAATATCTTAGATGATATATATCACCAAAAAATATTTCTTTAACCTCCGGGATTTTGTTCGATGGTGCCTCCAAACTTGTCACTTCCTCATGCAGGACAGGGGGAGAATTCAATTCAAAAGCATCAGAAACCAGGAGAAAAATCCTTAAAGGGCTTGTCATGTTACCTTTTATGGGAAGTTGTCAGTTGAATCTGCCGCACTGGGAGAATCGTCAAAAAGAGGCAGGAACCTGATTTCCGGTGAAGCATTGGCTTCCTTGCAGGAGATCATTTGTTCCGCAAATCTTCAATGCAAGAAAATATGGTAAATGTATGAGGGTGTTCTGTATGGGTCAGAATGAAACAACACTGCGGGAATACAATCCGTCAAGTGTAAATAAGGAATAGCATTCGCTGATAAAAAGAAAAGGCGGAAAATAACTTCCCCTTCCCGTTTTCCATCCGACTGCAGGTGAAAGCTCCGGGGAATCCCTGTCGAAAAAAGATCCGGCACAGACTGTAAAAGTTTCTATATCCAGGTGGTTCCTGGTCTCGTCAAAATATTTCAGCTCATAGATCAGCCGTTCCATTAGGGTTATATTATTGATAATCAATACTTTAATACTATCTACAGAAAATTTTTCAACGCCGGTCGACGTTCGCTGAATTTCACCCGAATCGTTATTTTCTTTTACCCGGATGGCATAAGTCTCCTCATTGTTCCGGTTGCTTTTAATATGGATATCAAAATATTTCGGCAGATATTTGTTTGCGAACAACACTTCGAATTCCTGCCGCATTGCAAGAATGATTTCCTCATAAGTAATACCTCCTGCGATGATGATGATCCGGTCATATGCTTCCCGGTATGGAGGAATATCAACCCCTGAGAGATTTAAATCCAGATTAAAATGTATCTTATAAAATGCTTTCCATTCCTGCAGGATCTGTGCTTCGGAAGGTGGTTCGATGCATAACGCCCTGAAGCAGCATGCCAGCAATATCAAATATATGAAAGGTTTTGCTTTCATCCGGATGGATCATTCAGGGCTTAAAGATAGATAATAAAGCTTAAGGATGGATATTCTGCAGGAAATATATTGTGTTACCGGATCATTGAGAGGATTTGCATTACGTTGCCGGATAAGGGCCTGAGGTCAGTTGCCGGTCAAGGATTCACGATCATGTGTTGGATAATTTCTGCTTTTCGGGTACTTTTGCCGCCGGATGGTTTTAATCTTAAACTCAAATTTTAAAAATAAGGTTTTTGTTCCCTGCAGGAGTCCGGGAAACTGTAACTTACAGGTTTAAATTTTTCTGTTTTTCGCGGGACATTCCATATGAATAAATTATGATCTCAGTCAACCGGCTTAGCGTTTCATTCGGGGGTTATTGTCTGCTCAGGGATATCTCTTTCCTTCTGAACAGCCGGGATAAGGTTGGTCTGGTCGGCCGCAACGGCGCGGGAAAAACAACTTTGCTGAGGATCCTGAAGGGATTGCAGCAGCCTGATTCAGGGAATATCATGATCCCCCGGGGGGTCCGTCTGGGTTATTTGCCCCAGCAGATGGTCTTTGAAGACAAGAAGACACTTTTCAAAGAAGCGGAAACTGCATTTGACGAAATACTGATGCTTGAATCGGAAATCGATCAGATCAACCGGGAGATCAATATGCGCAGTGACTATGATTCGCCTGACTACACCGACCTGCTTGAGCAGTTGTCTGAAAAGACGGAACGGTTCCATTTGCTCGAAGGCAGCAACCGTGATCAGAAAATTGAGCAGGTACTGAAAGGTCTGGGTTTCAGCCGGGGCGATTTTGTCAGGCAGACATCGGAATTCAGCGGAGGATGGCGCATGCGCGTTGAACTGGCAAAAGTCCTGCTCAGATCGCCTGATGTGATCCTGCTCGATGAGCCCACAAATCACCTTGATATTGAATCAATCCAATGGCTGGAGGATTTCTTAAGTGGCTACCACGGTGCTGTGGTCATGGTTTCGCACGACCGCGTGTTTCTTGACCGGGTAACGACCAGGACGGTTGAGATCTCCATGGGTACAATTCATGATTACCGCGTTCCCTATTCGCAATATGTGGTTCTCAGGAAGGAAAGACGTGAACAACAGATGGCGGCATATAGAAATCAGCAAAGGCGGATCGGGGAAACGCGTGAATTCATTGAACGATTTCGCTATAAGGCGACAAAGGCTGTACAGGTGCAATCGCGCATCAAAATGCTGGAAAGGATGGATTTGATTGAACCGGATGAAGAAGATATATCTCAGATAAACATAAGGTTTCCTCAGGCGCCGCGCTCCGGCGCTGTTGTCGTTGAAGCCCGGGAGTTGTCGTTTTCATATGATTCAAATCTGGTGCTCGACAGTATTGACATGATCCTTCACAGGGGGGACCGGGTGGCTTTTGTGGGCCGTAACGGGGAAGGCAAAACCACACTTTCGGGTATCATTGCCGGAAAGCTTCCGGGCAAAGGCAGACTGAAAACAGGATACCAGGTGAAAACCGGTTATTTTGCCCAGAATCAGGATGCTCTGCTGGATGGGGGAAAGACCGTGCTGGAAACGCTTGATGAAGTGGCCACAGGTGACATCAGGGTTAAGATCCGTGATATCCTCGGAGCTTTTTTGTTCAGTGGAGAAGATGTTGAGAAGAAAGTGAAAGTCCTTTCAGGGGGGGAGCGTTCCAGACTTGCACTGGCACGGATGCTGCTTGGGCCCTGTAACCTGCTGATCCTTGATGAGCCGACAAATCATCTTGATATGCGGTCAAAAGACATTCTGAAACAAGCCTTGCTGAAGTATGACGGTACACTGATTGTGGTTTCACACGACCGGGAGTTTCTGGACGGACTGGTCGACAAGGTATATGAATTCAACGAGCATAAGATCAGGGAACATCTGGGAGGTATATATGATTTTCTTCAAAAAAAGAAAATGGAGTCTCTTACTGAACTTGAAAAAGAAGTATCCGGCAGGTTAACTGAAGTTGATGCTGATAAGAGGGATTCACGACAATCCTACGAAATGAAAAAGGAATCTGACCGGGAAATAGGCAGGGTAAGCAGACAGATAGACAAAACAGAAGCCCGGATTGAAAAATTAGAAGATGAGTTGCGCGAATGTGAAAAGCAGATGGAAAATGCTTCCTTAAATACCGGCGAATGCCTTGATCCTGATCATTATGTAAGGTACAGGTACCTTCAGGATCAGATCAGTCATCAAATGGACCTTTGGGAACATTTGCATAAAGAGCTGGAACTGCTAAAAAATAAAAGAAAATAAATAAATTTACACCTGTTGTTGATCCTGAAACTGAAATGATGCGTCTGTACAGATCACTGTTGCCCATTTTACTTATCGCATATGCCTGCTCGGCAATGCGGGTCCGGGAACCGGCCATACCTTCTGTTGTGAATTTATCCAGCATGTACAATCCGTCCGGTGCCAGACTGCATCCGGCTTATACCGTTTATCATGAAAATCCGGGGATGTCCCTGCTGATCATTAAGATATTTCCCGTAGAATTGTTATACTCCGGAGGAATTGAACCCGATCAACTGATCGGTCAGGTTAAGATAACCTATTATCTGAATGACCTGACGGATCCTGACAGACCGTTCCAGGCTGACTCCGGTGTTCATATTTACAATATCAGAAGGGAGGATGCACAGCGAAGGTTTATTACACAAATACCCATGAGGACAACCGCGGGAAAGTTCTATCAGCTGACGGTCGTTGCACGTGACCAGGTGCGAAAGGAAGAAAGCCAGACAAATCTGTATGTTGACAGAAGATCGGAATTCTCCGGACAGAATTTTATGATCATCGATGTAAACGAAAACATACCGTTTTTTCAACCTTATGTGCTGGGCGATGCATTTTTCAGGATCAGATCAGCGGTTGTACGATACGATACGGTATATGTTTCTTTTTACGGACAGGAGATACCATTGCCCCGACCGTCATTTTCCCTCGCAAGGGAAAATGAATATTTCAGGAATCCTGACAGTTTATGGGTCATGTCTTTTACCAATGATAATATCTACAGGTTGAATTACCAGGGTATTTATCACTTTCAGTTCGATACTGTTGGCGATGCAGGACTTACACTTTTTAACTTCGGTCCGTCTTATCCTCATGTCGAGTATGCAGAAGAGCTGATTGATCCGCTTGCATATCTGACCACGTCGGCCGAGTATGCTGAAATGAAAGGGGCACAGAACCTCAAGCTGGCGCTCGATAATTTCTGGCTTGACAAGGCTGGCAGTCCGGAAAGGGCACGCGAGCTGATCCGGATTTATTACAACAGGGTATACTATTCCAATTATTATTTTACAGCTGCCAGGCCGGGCTGGAAAACCGACAGGGGTATGATCTTTATCATTTACGGTCCGCCGCAGACGGTGACCACAACAACGAACCAGGAAAAGTGGGTTTATTATAGAAACAATTTCACGTCAGCGGTTACTTTTATCTTTGATCTTGTACCCACGACTTATTCATTGGAAAATTATGTGCTGCAACGTTCAGAGAACTATGATACCTATTGGCGGCAAGCCGTTGACACCTGGCGGAGGGGTAATATATATCTGATTGACTAATATACGGCGACGCGTGAAATTGAAATCCGGTTTGATTTTTGGCTTTCACCCTTTAACAGAGGCATTGCAATCAGGGAAAACCCTTGATAAGGTAATGATCAGGCAGGGTATGAAAAATGATCAGCTGTCGCGCCTCATTCAGCAGTTGCAGCAGCATGACATACCTTTTCAGTTCGTTCCCGTTCAGAAGCTGAACAGGATGACCGGCGGGAATCACCAGGGTGTGATCGCACTGATATCCGAACTTGAATATACTGAACTTGAAAAACTGATCCCCTCATTGTTTGAACAGGGGAAATTGCCCGCTGTGGCGATACTTGACGGGATTACCGATGTGCGTAACCTGGGTGCCATTGCCCGGAGTGCATTGTGTGCCGGACTGGATGCAATTGTCATCCCGGCAACGGGTTCGGCCCGGATCAATGCGGATGCAGTGAAAACGTCTTCAGGCGCTTTGCACAGCATTGCGGTCTGCAGGGTCAAAAAATTACCTGATGCAGCCACATTTCTTAAGGAGAGCGGTCTTCAGCTTGTCGCTGCTTCCGAAAAAGCATCGGATCTGTATTATTCAGCCGATTTTGGCCGTCCAACTTCCTTCATTTTGGGCGGAGAAGATACCGGAATTGATAAGAAACTGTTGCAGATGGCCGACAAAATCGTCAGGATACCGGTAAACGGACCGGTACAATCCCTGAATGTCAGTGCTGCTGCTTCAGTGCTTTTTTATGAGATGGTCCGGCAGCGGATCGAAGAAATCAGAAGTTAAAGTTGCCGGAGGTCAGGGTTTCAAGGTCATGGTTTCAGGTT
>JAFGRC010000076.1 GCA_016935355.1 Bacteroidales bacterium | reverse complement strand
CCAAACACAAACCAGGTATGGGGACAGGGCGAAAATCCGCTCGAAGAAATATTGTTGCTGGTGAAAGAACAATACCCGCACATCTATTGCGACATTGAACTGGAATATCCGGTACCAGCCTGGTCGAATGCCGTCAAGGAAACCAGGACATGCGTGAATTATGCCCGCCAGATCCTGATCTGATTTAATTATTTATTGGCACACCATAAAAAAACACCCCTAAATTCCGGGGTGTTTTTTTATGATCCAGAAAGGCTGTTCCGGTAATGAGAAAATTTACATTGACCAGCCCTGCCTGTATTCATAGTGGAACAGTTCGTTTGCTTCATCAAGGTTTGTGATCCGCATGTTTTCGGCATCGTATTCCAGTGTAACATTGGAGCGCTGAGTTAATACAGCAATATTCGTCAGCAGCATGACCTCTGTTACCTTTGACGACCAGGAGAAATCATTGCTCGATTTCTTTCCGCTTGTGATGGCTTCAATAAAGTCCTCATAGATATCACCCGTACGTGCCAGCCAAGGTTCCGGTCCCGTGAAACCCTCATCTGCCGGTACCAGCTGCGGGACTGCCCCGTGGCTTCCATGCATGATAATTCCCTTCTCTCCGTAATAAACGGCATCAGCAACACGGCGGCCGGGTTCCAGAGTGGCGGGACGCTGAGGCCTGAGTCCGCCGTCACACCACGTTACGGTCACCGGAGGCATATAGCCGATCCCGGGTGTAAAGCGCTCGGCAAACTCATAGGTTACCCATTCGCCCTGCGGCAGGAAATCATCGCTGTACGGCGTGGACGTGGCATGTATTTTTGTCGGAAGTCCCAGGTTCAGTGCCCACAGCGGGGCATCAAAAATATGTGCTCCCATGTCACCCATGGCACCTGTGCCGTAATCCCACAAACCACGCCAGTTGAAATGGCAGATATTTGGATGATAGGCCTTCATGGGGGCAGGACCGATCCAGATATCCCAGTTCAGGCTTCCCGGAACCCTGACGGCTGCCGGACGCTGCAGGTTGCCCTGCGGCCAGGAAGGACGGTTTGTGGAAAGATTGACTTCCTTGACATGTCCGATCACACCCGACTGGATCCATTCAACGGTCTGCCGGGTTCCTTCAGTGGCATGACCCTGATTTCCCACCTGGGTCACCACATCATGTTCCTTCGCAAGCGCTGCCAGGTGCCGAGCTTCATAAATGGTCTTACACATCGGCTTTTCGACATACACATGCTTTTTTTCCTTCATGAATGCCGCTGCGATCGGAGCATGACAGTGGTCAGGCGTTCCGATCATCACGGCATCAATGGATGATTTTTCTTTCTCAAGCATCTGACGCCAGTCCTGATATACCTTAGCCTTCGGGTAAGCTTCAAAAATATGAGCGGCATAATTGGTATCCACATCACACAGCGCATAGATGTTGGCAATCTTCCTTGGCTCTCTGGTCTGCCCTGCCGAACGTTCCAGCTGACTGGCCAGACTCTCGGCAAGTGCTTCCCTCGCAATGGCTGTACCGTCACGGTTGTATCGCCTCACCGTAACCATTTCAGGATCACAGAAACCCTGAATGTTGCTGGCACCCCGGGCTCCGACGCCCACACCGACAACATTCACCAGGTCGCTTGGTTGCTTAAAGCCCCTTCCTGCCAGAACATGGTTCGGGATGATCGTAAAAGCAGCCGTTGCGGCTCCTACGGTACCGAGGAAATTACGTCTAGAAAGACTTTTGCTTGGTTTATCTTTCATTTCTTCTTTTTGTTCCATAAAGCATCCTTTCTTTTTTGTTAATAATTTGGTAACTGCAAAATAGCTAATATTTATGATTTATTCAAATAATTCATATAACATTTTGTGAGAATTCCGGCTCCTGGACCGAACTCCGGGATAAATTTTGCGTAATGGTTAATATATGCTAATATTGTTGGTCACAACCATTACTTGTAATTTCGTAATCCATTTAATATGAAAATAATAGTCGTAGGAACCGGGTATGTAGGGCTGGTCAGCGGTACCTGTCTGGCAGAGACCGGAGTTCATGTCACGTGCGTGGACATTGATAAAAGTAAAATTGAAAAACTTTCAAAAGGGATCATTCCGATATATGAACCGGGACTGGAACCCATGGTGTTGAGAAACGTTGAAAAAAACAGGCTTGTTTTTTCCACCAGCATGAAAGAAAGCCTTCCGGATGCCGCGGTAATATTCATTGCCGTAGGAACACCTCCGGGAGAAGACGGCAGCGCCGACCTGAGATATGTACTGGAAGTTGCCCGTGAGATCGGACAGCATATGAATGATTACAAACTCGTTGTGACAAAAAGTACGGTACCCGTTGGCACATCGAAAAAGATCCGGGAAACGATCAGGAAGGAACTTGATAAAAGACAGGTGAAAATTAAATTTGACGTGGCCTCCAACCCTGAATTTTTGAAAGAGGGAGCAGCAGTACAGGATTTTTTAAAACCTGACAGGATCGTTCTGGGACTGGAATCCGAAAATGCCAAAAAAATACTGAACAGGCTCTATCATCCTTTTATGCTCACCGGCCACCGGATCGTATATATGGATATTGCTTCGGCAGAATTTACCAAATATGCCGCCAATTGCATGCTTGCGACCAAGATCAGTTTCATGAACGATCTGGCGAACCTTTGCGAAAGGGTTGGCGCCGACATCAATTCCGTCAGGGAAGGCATCGGAAGTGATCCCCGTATCGGCAACAAGTTTATTTTCGCGGGGATCGGCTACGGGGGTTCCTGTTTTCCGAAAGACGTTAAGGCACTGATTAAAACCGCTACCGATGCCGGATATGATCTGAGAGTAATGCAGGCGGTCGATCAGGTAAACAACCTTCAAAAAGAAGTACTTTTCAATAAGATCCTGTCGCATTACAAAGGAGATCTGAAAAACAAGATTTTCGGCATCTGGGGACTTTCATTCAAACCCAATACGGATGACATCAGGGAGGCACCTTCTCTTGTGATTATCAGAAAATTACTTGAGTACGGAGCACAGGTCAGGGTTTATGATCCCGTGGCCATGGATGAAACCCGAAAGATACTGGGTGAACGGGTCTCATACGGACTCGATGTGTACGACACCCTGATCGATGCGAACGGTTTGCTGCTCCTGACTGAATGGACTGAATTCCGGATACTCAACTACAACCTGCTGTCAAAGATCATGAAAGAAAAAACAATATTTGACGGCAGAAACATATATGAACCGGCCGAAGTCATTGAAAAGGGATTCGCATATTTTGGCATAGGCAGAAAAGTTTCCGGAAAATAGAAGTTGAAATATACGCTGCATAAAAGTGAAAAGACATATCCGAGCCATGTTTTATAATCAGGATGAATGAATTATTTTCATATCATAAAAAGTCTGATTAATTTCACATGCAAAATCAGCTATCATGAAAGGAATCATTTTAGCAGGTGGTTCAGGAACACGCCTTTATCCTGTAACCCAATGCATTTCAAAACAGATCATCCCGGTATACGACAAACCCATGATCTATTATCCGCTGTCTGTGCTCATGCTTGCAGGCATCCAGGAAATCCTGATCATTTCCACTCCGAGGGATCTACCTCTTTTTCAGAATCTTCTGGGTGACGGCGACCAGTATGGGATCCGGCTGAGCTATGCCGTGCAACCCTCACCGGAAGGTCTGGCCCAGGCATTTATCATCGGTGAGGAATTCATCGGGGATCAACCGGTTTGTATGATCCTCGGCGATAATATTTTTTATGGTCACGGACTGGGAAAAATTTTGTCTGAAACCTCAACACTGACGGACGGTGCCGTAGTGTTCGCCTATTATGTTATTGATCCCGAAAGGTATGGTGTTGTGGAATTCAATGATAGAGGTAAAGTCATCAACATTGAAGAAAAACCCGTCATGCCAAAATCCAATTATGCCGTTACAGGTTTGTATTTTTATGATCACGATGTGGTAAACAAAGTCAGATTGCTAAAACCCTCAGTCCGGGGTGAACTTGAGATAACCGATTTGAACAGGATGTATCTCGGGGAAGGTAAATTGCGGGCCAGAATTATGGGCAGGGGCATGGCCTGGCTTGACACAGGTACCCATGAAACGTTGCTTCAGGCTGCGGTCTATATTCAGACCATTGAGGAAAGACAGGGACTGAAGATATCATGTATCGAAGAAATAGCTTTTAAAAAAGGATTCATTTCCCGCGAACAATTGCTGAAACTTGCGGAACCACTGGCTAAAAACCAGTACGGTGCATACCTTCTGAAAGTCGCGGAGGAAAAACCACATAACTTCATTAACGAAAACTACTGATGGAATTCACACAAACGGGATTCGACGGTCTGGTAATTCTTAAACCTCAAGTGTTTGAGGACAACAGGGGATATTTTTTCGAAAGTTACAATCAGGAAAAGATGCACAGTGCCGGTTATCATTATAATTTCATTCAGGATAACCAGTCCAGATCATTTCATGGCGTGATCCGGGGCTTGCATTATCAGCTTGAACCTTTTGCCCAGACCAAGCTGGTCAGGGTTCCTTACGGCAGGATATTTGATGTTGCCGTCGACATCCGCAGGAATTCCCCGACATTTGGAAAATGGTACGGTCTGGAAATTACCGGCATAAATAAATATCAACTGCTGATTCCAAAAGGATTTGCACACGGATTCTCAGTTCTTTCAGAAGAAGCGCTGGTGATTTATAAAACCGACAATTTATATAATCCCGGTTCTGAAAGGGGAATTGCATATGATGATGCAGATCTGGATATCGACTGGAAACTAAATTCTCGGGAAATCATTGCATCCGTTCGGGATAAAGGTCTTGCACGGTTTAAGGATGCAGAAATGAATTTTGGCATATGACGGATGCAAAGAAGATCCTGATAACAGGTGCAAACGGACAGCTTGGAAAATCCCTTAAAAAAGCGGATAAGGACCTGTCGCACTTCACATTTACGTATATCGACGTTACGGATTTAAACCTGACCCGTGCGGAAGATGTCAGGTATTACTTCGATCATCATCAGTTCGATTATGTAGTAAATTGTGCTGCATATACCCGTGTGGACGAAGCAGAACGAGATCAGGATGAAGCTTTTGCAATAAATGCCGGGGTACCCCGACTGCTGGGTGAGCTTGCAAAGCAAAGATCTTTCAGACTTGTTCACATTTCAACGGATTATGTTTTCAGCGGAAGTACTTCAATCCCCTATAAAGAAACGGCAAAAGCTTTCCCGTTGTCAGCATATGGCAAAAGCAAGCTGGAGGGAGAAACGGCTCTGCGCAATAATGCAAATGCCATAGTCATACGTTCCGCCTGGCTTTATAGCGAGTTCGGGAATAATTTCTTAAAAACCATGCTCCGGCTTGGCCGTGAAAAAAATGAAATTGGTGTCGTATACGACCAGATCGGATCTCCCACATATGCTACTGATCTGGCAACAACCATTTTGCAAATCGTTAAAACATCAGATCAGCATAAGTTTCTTCCCGGTATTTATCATTATACAAATGAAGGGATCTGCAGCTGGTTTGACTTTGCATGGGAAATCATGAACATGTGCGGACTTCATTGTACGGTTATTCCGATAAGCACCTCCCAGTATCCGTTGCCGGCGAGGCGGCCGGCATACAGTGTGCTGGATAAAAGCAGGATCAAGAAGGTATACGGACTGGAAATTCCGTATTGGAAGAAAAGTTTGCGTACAGCCGTGGACATATTAACAAAAAAATAAGAACTTTGCTGATACATATTGTTAACGATGAATATGGAACACTCTGATTTGAAGGCTTTCGTTAGAGAAAAAGCCGGTCTTTGGCTGAGTGAGAAATACGATGCCAAAACCCGGAACAAAGTGAGAGACCTTATGGAACATGATGAACAGGAGCTGATTGAAAGTTTTTACCGCGAGCTTGAATTCGGCACCGGAGGCCTGCGGGGAATCATGGGAGTTGGCACCAACCGCATAAACATATATACGATAGGTATGGCTACACAGGGTCTGAGCAATTACCTGAAAAAAGAATTCCGGGACATTCCTCAGATCAAAGTTGCCGTAGCGCACGATTCAAGAAATAACAGCAGACTTTTCGCTGAGATCACTGCCAGTATATTTTCTGCAAACGGATTCAAAGTCTATCTTTTTGATGACTTAAGACCCACACCTGAGTTGTCCTTTGCAATACGTTATTTCCGTTGTCAGGGAGGAGTTGTTATAACAGCCTCCCACAATCCGAAAGAATACAATGGTTATAAAGCATACTGGAATGACGGGGGACAAATCATAGCCCCCCATGATAAGCTTATCATCCGTGAAGTTCAGCAGATCAAATCCATTGACGATGTGAATTTTGAATCGAAGAAAGAGAATATCGAGACCATCGGACATGAATTTGATGATATTTATACGAACCGGATCACAAGCCTTTCTCTTTCCCATGATATCATTAAGAAACAAAACCGGATCAAAATCCTGTATACGCCCCTCCACGGAAGTGGCGTTAAACTGGTACCCATGGCACTTGAAAAATTCGGTTTCACAAATCTGATCACCGTTCCTGAACAGAACACACCGGACGGGAATTTCCCGACAGTACGTTCCCCCAATCCTGAAGATGCTTCTACATTATCCATGGCAATAGAAAAAGCCAAGGAAACGGAAGCCGAACTGATACTGGCCACAGATCCGGACGCCGACAGGGTAGGTATTGTGGTCAGGGATCATTCCGGCGAATATTTGATCCTTAACGGGAATCAGGTTGCCGTACTGCTGATCCACTATTTGCTGAACAGATGGACGGAGACGGACAGGATCAGAGGCAGCGAATACATCGTCAAAACCATCGTTACCACAGACCTGTTGTCCGACATAGCACAAAAATTTAAAGTCGGCTGCTACAATGTCCTTACGGGTTTTAAATACATTGCCGACATCATCCGGAAGTTTGAAGACCGGAAAACGTTTATAGCAGGAGGTGAAGAAAGTTACGGATACCTTGCAGGTGATTTTGTGCGTGATAAGGACGCTGTCATATCATGTGCACTCATCGCTGAGGCAGCTGCATACGAGAAGGAAAACGGAAAGACCCTCTACGATAAACTGATCGGCATATACAGGGAATACGGTTTTTATAAAGAAAGACTCATCTCAGTCGTGAGGAAAGGAAAAACCGGTACAGAAGAAATACAACAGATGATGTACAACTTCAGAAAAAATCCTCCTGCCAGTATCAACAATTCTAAAGTCGTTGAAATACTGGATTATCTTGATGACGAAAGTCTGGAAAAAGCAAGGGTCCGCAATAACGGTACCGGATTCCCCAAATCGGATGTTCTGCAGATCTTCACCAGGGACGGGACAAAAATATCAGTCCGTCCATCCGGAACAGAACCTAAAATCAAATTTTATTTTGCAGTAAAAGACTCACTCCGGTCCCGACAAGATTATGCCAGGACAAATGCCAGACTGGACCATAAAATCGATACCATCATAAAAGAATTGAACCTGGAATGAACCCTGAAATTTGCAGTTATGAACTTTTACAGAAAAGAACTCTGGTTTCACACAAAAAGTCGCAGACAACTTATCAACATCACTGGTCAGATACAGGAATGCCTTGATGAAAGCGGCATACAGGAAGGCTTATTGTTATGCAACGCCATGCACATCACGTCCAGTGTTTTCATCAACGATGATGAACCGGGACTTCATCATGATTTCGAGGTCTGGCTTGAAAAGCTTGCCCCTGAAAAGCCATATTCACAATACCGGCACAATGGATTTGAAGACAATGCGGACGCTCATTTAAAACGCACCGTCATGGGTCGTGAAGTCGTTGTTGCCGTGTCGGAAGGGAAGCTTGATTTCGGACCCTGGGAACAGATATTTTACGGCGAATTTGACGGTAAAAGGGACAAGCGCGTGCTTGTGAAGATCATAGGAGAATAGCATCCTCACTCAAGATATGTATAACCATACAGTCCGGAACGGTAATTTGACAGAAATTCCTTACCCTCTTCCGTCGTAATGATACCCGACTTCACCGATGCAGTGACCCACGTCTCCACGGTCCTCACCAGCTTTTTTGCATTATACTGTACATAATCCAGTACCTCAGCAACGGTCTCACCATCTATAATCTGGTCAATCGAATATCCTCCATCACTGACAGTGACGTGAACTGCATTGGTATCCCCGAAAAGATTGTGCAGGTCGCCCAGAATTTCCTGGTAGGCACCCACAAGGAAAACTCCGATATAATAATGTTCTCTCGGCTTAATGGTATGTACCGGCAAGTAATAAGCAGAATTGCGCGTTGAGATGAAGTTGTCTATTTTGCCATCAGAATCACAGGTAATATCCTGAATCGTTGCTGCCCTTGTGGGCTTTTCATCAAGGCGCTGTATGGGCATAATGGGAAATACCTGATCAATTGCCCAGGAATCCGGCATGGACTGAAACAATGAGAAGTTGCAAAAATATTTGTCGGACAATAACTTTGGGAGATGCCTCAGATCCTCGGGAATGTGTTTGATTTCACTGGTCATTTGCAACAGTTCCCGGGCAATCGACCAGAATAGTCTCTCAACCTGAGCACGAGTCTTGAGGTCCAGTATACCCAGACTAAACCGGTCAAGGGCTTCTTCCCTGATCTGCTGTGCATCATGCCACATCTCAAGCATACCGGGTTTGTTCAGGTTTTCCCACAGACCGTAAAGTTCATGTACCAGCTCGTGATCATCAGAAGTCGGCTGTTCATCCTCCTGCCACTCCGGAAGCGTTGTGGTTTCAAGCACTTCAAAAACGAGGACCGAATGGTGTGCAGTCAGTGATCGACCTGATTCCGTGATAATATTCGGGTGTGGTATGTTGTTCCTGTCGCTCGCGTCAACAAATGTAAATATGGAATCATTCACGTATTCCTGTATACTGTAATTCACACTGCTTTCACTGTTGGAAGATCTTGTGCCGTCATAATCGACTCCCAGACCACCCCCGATGTCCACAAATTTTATATTGAAATCGTTTTTGTGCAACTGGACATAAAACTGGGCGGCTTCACGAAGGGCGATCTTAATCCGCCGGATTTTATTGATCTGGCTTCCGATATGAAAATGAAGCAGGTGCAGGCTTTCCTTAAGGTTATTTTTTTTAAGGAAATCCATTGCTTCCAGTAACTCACTCGATGTCAGTCCGAATTTACTGACATCGCCACCCGATTCTTCCCATTTGCCGCTACCCGTGCTGGTAAGTTTTATACGAATGCCGATATTGGGTTTTATTTTAAGGTGTCGGGAAATGCTGGCTATCAGCTTGAGCTCATTCAGCTTTTCAACCACCAGATAAATCCGCTTGCCCATTTTTTGTGCCAGCAAAGCCAGTTCCACATAATCTTCATCCTTGTATCCGTTGCAGACGATCAATGAATCACTGCTGGTATTGATGGCAATAACAGCATGCAATTCGGGCTTGGATCCGGCTTCCAGACCGATATTGAATTTTTTGCCATGGCTGACAATCTCTTCGACCACCGGACGCATCTGGTTCACCTTGATGGGATAAATGATGAAGTTCTGGCCTTTATATCCGTATTCCTCCGCAGCAATTTGAAAACAGCTTGCCATTTTTTCGATACGGTTGTCAAGCACATCGGGGAAGCGTATCAGCACGGGTGCCGATACGTCCCTGAGCTGAAGCTCATCGATCAATTCCCTCAGATCAATTCTAACCCCGTCCTTCCTGGGTGTGACAACAACATTGCCATTTTCATTGAT
>JAFGRC010000011.1 GCA_016935355.1 Bacteroidales bacterium | reverse complement strand
CACGATCTGTCTTGCAGCCGCCAGTCCGGCATTGATATTTGCCTCGGCCGTTTGAGCAGCCATCTTTTTCGGTGTAGCGTAATACCGGTTGTTGTATTCATTCTTAAGCTGATCGTTGCAATCAGGAGCCACATCGGTAATATATCTGAAGTCCTTCCGTTCTGAAAACATTTTCAGCAGTGATGGTTCATGAATGACTTCCTTCCGGGCCGGATTAACCAGTGTTGCGCCTTCAGGCATGCTGCTCATCAGACTGTAATCAATGGATTCACGGGTTTCACTGCTGGCCGGCAGACAAACAACAACGTACTGGCACGAACGGTAAAGGTCCACTTTTTCAGGAACATACTTGATCCCGTCATTTTCTATGAAGATCTTTTCCACATATGGATCATTGGCAAACACGTCCATACCCATACCCTTGCCGATCAGTCCGATTACCCGTCCCACATGTCCGTATGCATGCAGGCCCAGCGTTTTACCGCGTAATTCAACACCTGAAGTACCGTTAAAAAAGTTCCTGTTCAGGTAGGTCATCATACCGAAAGTCAGTTCAGCCACAGCATTCGCATTCTGACCGGGTGTGTTCATGACCACTATATGCTTTGCCGTGGCAGCTTTCAGGTCGATATTATCGTAACCGGCACCTGCCCTGACAACAATTTTAAGCTTGTTTGCCGACTGGAGGACAATTTCATCAATAATATCACTGCGAACGATCAGGGCATCCACATCGCTGACTTCCTTCAGCAATGTTTCCTTATCCGGATACTTTTCCAGTAGTTTCAGTTCAAATCCGGCTTCCTTTGCAATCGCCGCGATGCCTTTGACTGCTACTCCGGCAAAAGGTTTTTCGGTCGCTACAAGCATGGTATACATAATATTCAGGTTTTTAAGGATTACATATTTTGAACATAAAATTACTTCTCAGAATCCGGAAAATAATCTCCGGATGCCCGGAAAAATCATATTACACGACATCCGTGAAAATCATATCTCACAATATTCCGAAGTTGATCAGGCTTTGGTCTCAAATTCCTTCATGGTTCCAACAAGAAGCTTCACACTATCCAGCGGAAGTGCATTGTAAATCGAAGCACGGAATCCGCCAACCGAACGGTGCCCTTTGATCCCCACGATCCCTTTCGATTTTGCCGCTTCCAGAAACTGATCCTGAAGTTCGGCATATTCCGGTTTCAATACAAAAACGACATTCATGACCGACCGGTCATCTGCATTGGTAAGCGGTGACATGAACATCTTGTTTCTGTCGATCTCATCATATAGGATCCGGGATTTTTCCATGTTGATCTTGTGAATTGCCTGAACACCACCAAGATCCTTGAGCCATTTCAGGGTCTGCAGGCATGCATAGATGGCCAGACAGGGAGGTGTATTGTACAGTGAATTGTTATCCACATGGATCTTATAGCTCAACAGACTGGGTACCGGCCGGCCCTCTTTTTCCAGCATGCTGTTCTTTATAATGGCAAATCCCACACCTGCAGGTCCCAGATTTTTCTGTGCACCGCCATAAATGAGTCCGTATTTTGAAACGTCCACCGGTCTGCTCAGTATATCAGATGAAGCATCAGCCACAAGGGGAACGGGAGCGTCGATATCCTTTTTGATTTCCGTACCAAAAATGGTATTGTTGGTTGTTATGTGAAAATAATCGGCATCTTCCGGGATGGTATAACCAGAAGGTATGAAAGTATAATTTTGCTCCTTTGAAGAAGCGACAACCTGAACCTCCCCGAAAAGCTTTGCTTCTTTTATGGCCTTTGAAGCCCATGAACCGGAATCAAGGTATGCAGCCTTCCTGTTGAGGAAATTATAAGGGATCATAACGAACTGCAGACTCGCTCCTCCATGAAGAAAAAGGACTGAATATCCTGACGGTATATCCAGAATTTCCCTGAACAAGGCAATGGCTTCATTCAGCACAGACTCAAATTCTTTACTCCGGTGTGAGACTTCCATGACAGACATTCCCATTCCATTAAAATCCATAACTGCACCGGCCGTGTTCTTCAGTGTAAATTCGGGCAGTACTGACGGACCGGGATTAAAATTGTGTTTTTTCATAGGAGGATATTTTAGTTGTTAACAATAAGCAGATCGATTCGATCAAAATTATAAAATCTAATGAGATTGTGAAAAATTTAACAGAAAATAGCGGTAACATTTTACCAACAGGTTATGCACAGGACCGGATACTCCGGTAGATCGCCCTAGCTCACATCCAGCTTTGTAAGAAAATCATCCTTCAGGACCGGGATGCACCGTGTCAGGTCGATGGTATGACAGTATTCCAGCACATCGTCAAGTTTATTCTTTCTCAGCCTGTGGCGCTGGGCCGCTTTTTCGATGTAACCCAGAACATCGTTCCTGGCCAGATTCCAGAGGTCTATCGCGGCATGGGTCGAGTCACAAATGGTTGTGAAATTTTCATTTTTAAGTATCTCCTCTGCCAGGGCTCCTGCAAAAAGTGTATCCTCGATGTTGAATTTGTTCTTCCATCCTGCGCACAGCACGATCACACTTCTTGCTTCTGACAGGATATGATCAGTAAGCGCACTCAGGTTCAGGTATCCGCCAATGACCACCCTGTAGCAATCCTTCGCGATCATAATGCTATGTGTGCCGTTGGTCGTTGAATACACAATGTCCCGGTTTTCAATCATTTCCCGGGTGAAATTATAGGGCGAATTTCCGAAATCGGCAAAATCACGTACAATGCCGTCTCTCTCAGCAGCAACAAGATAGCCTCTGTCCTTGTAAGCCCTGGCCTCCCCGAGTGTCGCTACGGGAATGAGCCGTCGCACACCGTTCATGAAAGCCGTAATGATTGCGGAGGTGGCCCGCAGGATGTCAACAACGACAACAATAGCATCATCATTCCTGAAATCAGCAAACAATGCCGGTGAGAAACATACTTCAATCGTTTTTCTTCCTTCGTCACTGCCCATAGCATCACGAATTAACACCCGACAAATCACGGGTATGAAACACCATAGCAAGCTTTGAAACTTGTCCCGATAGTAAAGCGTATCGGGGCAACTTATTCTCCAGCAAACTACACGGAACCGGGTTTACGAGCCCGGTGAAGCCAATTCAACCCTCCGACTGAAGTCGGGATCAGTTCAACTGGTAATTTTTACTCCGCTGACGCTTATAAAAATTTAGTTTCACTGATAAACGGGAACTTAACGATCCGGGCCAGTAACATTTTGTTCCGGATGTTGATGTAAACCTGTTTTCCGGGTTTGCTCCACGGAGTCGCCACATATCCCATACCAATGCCTTTGTTCAATACGGGTGACAGAGTTCCTGAAGTTACATTGCCGATGCAGGAGCCTTCGGCATCACGGATCTCATAGTGTTGACGCGGAATGCCTCTGTCAACCATTTCAAAACCGACCAGCTTCTGCTTCACTCCATTGCGTTTTTGTTCCTGCAAATAATCCTTGTCAATCAGATCCTTGCCAGCCTGCAACTTTGTGATCCAGCCCAGTCCAGCCTCGATCGGGGATGTGGTATCATCAATATCATTACCGTACAGACAATAACCCATCTCCAGCCTCAATGTATCACGTGCTGCCAGACCGACAGGCTTCAGTCCGTATTCCTTTCCGGCCTCCATGATCTCATTCCATAAACGCAGGGGTTGATTACCGTTCTCAAGGTACAGTTCAAATCCGCCCGCACCCGTATATCCTGTCGCTGCAATGATCACATTCTGAATTCCCGCGATTTCACCGGTTATAAAAGTAAAAGACTCCATACTGCTCAGATCGTGCCGGGTCAGCTTCTGCAAGATCCGGGTTGCCGCAGGTCCCTGTACGGCCAGTTGGCAGATGCGGTCCGATGCATTTTCGAGCAAGGCTCCATTAGTGTTGTTGGCCTTCAGCCAGTCCCAGTCCTTTTCAATATTTGCAGCGTTCACTACCAGAAAGTACTTTTCCGGATCGAACTGGTGCACGATAAGGTCGTCCACAATACCTCCATTTCCGTTCGGGAAGCACGAATACTGGGCCTTTCCGGGAAACAGCGATCCGGCATCATTGGATGAGACCCTCTGGAGCAGCTCCAGCGCTCCCCTGCCCTTAATCCAGATCTCACCCATATGTGAAACGTCAAACATACCTGCTGCATTTCTCACCGCCATATGTTCCGACAGGATTCCGGAATATTCAATGGGCATCTCGAATCCGGCAAATTCCACCATTCGTGCACCCAGGGTATGATGTGCCGGATTAAAAACAGTTTTCTTCATTGTTAATAAATTCACAGTAACTCCAAAAATAGATTTTTAATTTATAAATTCCTAATACCTCATCCTCCATTATTAGCTTCAATTCCTGTTGCGCGAACTGATGCTTCATTTTTATTGCCGGTCCGTTTAGGATTCAGTATTTGTCTTTAACTGCCCGTTCCTGTTCTTCCCTTTTCTTTAGGGTTTGTCTTTCCCGGTTCCCGATCCTTAACGGACTTCTGTTGTTAAGTTGTGAAAAATACCCCGTAAGGTTTTAGCGAACAAACAAAAAATTGGTTTATATTTATAAAAAATTCATCATAAGAGGATCCGAAACAATAAAAATAAAATGAAGACCGATCTGTCCTATCTGCAGGAAATGTCAGGAGGGAACAAAGAGCTTGTAAAGGAAATGATTTCTATTTTTATAAGTCAGGTTGCTGAATTCGCTGAGGATATGGAGAATCATCTGAACAACAAGGAATTTGAACTGCTGGGAAAACTTGCACACAAAGCCAAATCTTCTGTTTCCATTATGGGATTGAATGATCTGGCGATAGATCTTAAAACCCTTGAAAATCTGGCTAAAGAAGGTAAAAATGCAGAAAGGTATCCCACATTGGTACAGAAGTTCAGGAAAGTTACGGAAGAAGCCATTGAAGAGCTCAATATCGTACAGAATAATATTGAACATTATTTTTAATTGCGTGAAGTCCTATGTTAAAATCTGAAAAAATCAATAATATTAGTGTCGTCCGCTTCGATAAAATAGATCGCTTTAATGCACTGATTACAGAACCTATAAAAGAAGAAATTAAAAGTTACTTTAACCGGCCGGGAACAAAACTGATACTGGATCTGGAAGGGATCCGGTATATTGACAGCTCGGGATTCGGGGTTTTCCTCTCCATACTGAAAACGGCAAACAGCAACGAGGGCAGGTTTAAAATGTGCTGCATCCATCCCGAAGTTATGGAATTGTTTAAATTGCTTCAGCTTCACAATGTTTTTGACATTCATGATACGCTGGACGATTGTATAAAAAGCTTTTCATAATTTCGAGGGTCAATCCGACCTTATTCCTTCATCACTCACATCATTGCATAGATAGTCCCCGGGTTTAAACTGAATTATCCCGGTTATTTACTTTCCTTTGAAACATTAGCATGCAGGATACGTAAAATTTCCTGCATTGTGGCAGCGTAAAAAATTGTTTTAAAGAAAATCGGTTATTGTAATGAGTGAAAAGATCCTCAAAGCCTTGATGGAGTTGTTTGCAATAATTTCCGGACCTGACAGCCACGATAAAAACCGTCGTTCCGTTGTGCGGTCGTTTTTGTACAGGCAGCTGAACCATGAGCTTGTAAAAGATTATCTGGGGATTTTTGATGCCTATTATGAAAAACACCAGGTCCTTCAAACCATAAGGGGAACGAAACGCATCGGTGCGGATTCCGTGAAAGTCCTCAGGATCTGTAATGAAATAAACAAGGAGCTTATATACAACCAAAAGGTCATTGTCCTTGTACAGTTGTTTGAATTCGTCAAATCCGATCCTGTACCGATCAGTGAACAGGAGTTTGAATTCATCACAGCCATTTCCGACTCATTCTATATTCCCCGGGATGAATACAACCTGATCAGGGATTTTACACTCAACACCTTTGACAATATTCCCGAAAGTCCACACCTGCTCGTTGTGGACAATTTAAAGACAAATCATTACGGGAAAGCAAGACACCTGCATGCTGATCACCTGTCAGGCCGGATCTGGGTTATGGAAGTGACATCCGCAGCCATGTATTTTCTTAGGTATACCGGTGAAAGCGAGATGTATCTAAACGGTCAGATCATGCAGCAGGACAAATCGTATGCGCTGAACACAGGTACTTCCATCAGGAATCATCATGTCAGACCACTATATTTCAGTGATATCGTAAGCATATTCAATGACGACCGGAAACTTACCCGGACGGTATTTGAAGCCAGTAACGTAAGTTACAGGTTCAGGAACAACAAGACCGGGATTCATCAGATCGGTTTCAGGGAAGAATCCGGCCGGCTTGTGGGGATCATGGGATCAAGCGGTGCCGGCAAATCAACCCTCCTGAACATCCTGAACGGCACAACAAAGCCGGCAAAGGGCAATGTGTTCATCAACGGAATTGATATTTATGAAGAAAAAGAAACGGTCGAGGGACTGATCGGTCACGTTTCACAGGACGATCTCCTGATTGAGGAACTGACTGTATACCAGAATTTATATTACAATGCGAAGCTCTGTTTTGACAACTATACCCGGGATCAGATCGATCATACCGTAAACAATATGTTACACAGCCTCGGCCTTTATGAAATCAGGGATATCCAGGTGGGAACACCCCTTAATAAAAAGATCAGCGGGGGTCAGCGCAAACGGCTGAATATCGCGCTGGAACTGATACGGGAACCGGCCGTGCTGTTTCTTGACGAACCCACATCAGGACTGTCATCAAGGGATTCCGAAAACATCATGGACCTGTTAAAGGACCTGACATTAAAAGGCAAGCTGGTATTTGTCGTCATTCACCAGCCTTCCTCGGATATATTCAAGATGTTCGACAAGCTGCTGATACTCGATACCGGCGGTTTCCTGATCTACAATGGAAATCCAATCGATTCGATCACCTATTTCAAGTCAAAGGTGCACTATGCCAACTGGGCCGACAGTGAATGCCATGCCTGCGGAAATGTGAATCCCGAGCAGATCTTCAACATTGTTGAAGCTCCCGTAATCGATGAATACGGCAAGGAAACACGGATGCGGAAAATATCTCCGGTGGAATGGCATCAATTCTACACAGAAAGCAACGGGGAAGAAGGACGGAAACTGAAAGCAGCGGGTCCCCTGCCTACCATTTCCTTCAAGATCCCGGGTATAATCAAACAGCTCATCGTATTCATCACGCGGGATGTTCTTGCCAAAATGTCCAACCTGCAATACCTCATCATCACATTTTTTGAAGCACCGGCACTCGCCCTGATCCTTTCCTTTCTGATCAAGTACTTCAATGTAAGTGAAACGAGTGAGAACAGTTATACGTTCATGGAAAACAGCAACCTCCCCGTTTACCTGTTTATGTCGGTGATCGTTGCGATTTTTATGGGACTGACCGTAAGCGCCGAGGAGATCATTAAGGACCGGAAAATGCTTAAAAGGGAAGCTTTCCTCCACCTGAGCTGGTTGGGTTACCTGCTGTCAAAAACTTCGGTGATGTTCACCATATCGGCCATCCAGTCGCTTACCTTCGTGCTCATCGGGAACACCATCCTGGACATAAAAGGCATGTACCTGCAGTACTGGATCATCCTTTTCAGTTGCTGGGCTGCATCCAATGTTATGGGACTGCTCATTTCCGACAGTTTCAGGACAGTCGTGACCATATACATTCTGATCCCCTTTCTGGTTATTCCACAAATCATCCTGAGCGGTGTGATCGTAAAATACGAAAAGCTCAATCCCGACATTTCCTCACCCAGCAAAATACCTTTTTACGGAGAGCTGATGACCGCACGGTGGGGTTATGAAGCACTTGCTGTAGAGCAGTTCATGAGCAACCAATACGATGAAAAGTTCTACAAGGTGAATAAGGCCATGAGCATTGCCGAATACAAAAAAAACTACTGGGTAAAAAACCTTGAAAATAAAGTTGACTTTTTACTTAAATACCTGGACAATCCGGTTGAAGATGAAAGGAATAGCCAGTACCTGAAGCTGCTCAGCAATGAAATTGCCCACGAACTGCCCGTCATACAGTCAATTCATATCGAGGATGTGCAAAGTCTCGGTTTCCCTTATCTAGACAGTCTGAAACCCGGTCTGGTCAATACAAGGATACTTGAGGGAACAAAGGAGTTTCTCAGGACCGTAAACCGGGTTTACATCAAGATCTACAACAATGCAAACGATGAAAAGGATATGCTCATTCGTGAGCTTCAAAAATCACCGGGTGAAAAAGAGCAGTTTCTGGAACTTAAAAGGAATTACCACAATGAGAAGCTTACGGAATTCGTTGAAAACAACAATGAGTTTGTCAGGATCATTGAATTCAAGGGCAGATTATATCAAAAAATCGATCCGGTCTATCTTGATCCGGAACATCTGTTCATCAAAGCACATTTTTATGCACCCCGCAAAATGCTTTTCGGTAACTATTACAGTACATTCTTCATCAATACGCTGGTCATATGGTGTTTTGCCATATTTATATACATCATCCTGCATTTCAGGTTGTTAAAGCGATTTCTCGACTTCCTGGAGCAGATCCACAGCAAATCGTCGGTCCAGACCTGATTGCATAAAAAGTCTCCATACAGTCATAAAGAAGCTTTTCAGGTTCGTAAAAACGGGGGCAGCAAAAAAAAAGCCGCTTGAAAAGCGGCACATTCAATAAGGTATTTTTACTTCAATCAACGATCTCCACCATCTTGAAAGGAACCCTGATGATGGATTCGTAATCTTCTCCGGCTTCAAGCATATCCTCATCGTCCTCTTCATAATACCAGTTGATGATGACGTCATTTTTTGCCTTATAAATGGATTCAAGTTTTTTGAAAACGTCCAGGATGCATTTGGATGAGCTCGTGTTGAAATACTCAAGCTGTACATTCACCTGTGTTCTTTTAACAGGATCCTTTGCGTAATCTTCAAGCCAGTCAACCAGAGGTTTATAAAACTCAATAGAATTTTCCGGTATGGACCTGCCTTTGATTTCCAGAATCCCGCTCTCTGCATCAAGCCTGACTGCAGGAGTTTTCGTGGTGCTTTCAATAATAATTGGTTCCATAAAATATGATATTACAAAAAACCTTGTTATACTTTAATAGTCAGGTTGAAAAAAGAATAATGCTCATCATAATTGTAAAAAGCATATTCAAGCTTTTTCCCCGATTTCCTTGCAATGTCGACCAGGCCAAGCCCGCCGCCTCCCTTGACGGACAGTTTCTGATGATTCAGGATAAACTTGTACATATCCTTAAGTTCATCACGTGTCAATGAGTTTATCTTATCAATCTTTTCCTTCAAAAATTTAATTCTCTTTGAACTTATAAAATTTCCGGTTGTAACCTTATACAATCCATTTTCACGTTCAATTACCAGAACACCGAATTTCGGATCCAGTTCCTCTTTAATTCCCTGGTGATACTCCTCAATGTGATGAAAAAGATTCTGCAGACTTTCAACCAGTATATTATAGATCCTCTTTTTTATCGAACTATCCTCATTTGCCTCATCAAGTCTCTTTTCGACAGCCTCAAGGATATCATTGATCAGTTCCGAAGAAATGGTTCCTTTATATGCAAGAATGACATCACCTTTGCTTAATTCAGAATAATATTCCTTTATATTGAAACTCATGCCGGGATTGAGTACTGAATAACTGTGATCAACCAAAACGTAACAAATATATAAAAAATATCATCTATTTAACATTAAGCTTAAGAATTCAGAACTTACAAACATTTATTCCTCATTCCCAACCTCTTTTTAAAAATAGTTATTTTTATCAATTAATAACAAATACTCAACGAATTTTTGCAATAAAGGGTTACAACATTAAGGGACATCAATCCCTTTTGTTGATAAATCCCCCTGGATCCATAAATATCTATTAATCATGAATCCTTTCTTTTTTTCTTTCTTTTCGTGATCCTTCATACAGAAGATACTGTTGGAACTTACATTCCATAGGTCCGTTATAAAGTGTCAGTCGTCTTGCCGGATGCAGTCCCACATGCTTCAAAGCTTCCCTGTTTGCGCTGAAGATCCATGCTTCATACCCCGTAAAATCCTTTTTCAACTTGTTGCCGATCCCGGTGTACAGTGCATTCAGATTATCCTGCTTCATTCTTTCACCGTAGGGTGGATTGATGACGACCATGCCCCGTCCGGAAGGCGGACTGAAATCATTGAAATGGCAAACTGAAAAATTGATGTGTTTCTCAATTTTTGCATGACGGGCATTCTTTCTGGCTGTATGAACAGCCACCGATGAAATGTCCGAGGCATATACCTGAATGTCACTGCGGCCGTTACCGCCACATTCCGAAACGACCTGTTCATATAGTTTATGATCATAATCCCTCCACTTGCGAAAACCGTAATCGTGCCGGATGGCACCCGGAGGGATTTTCAGTGCCAACAGCAAAGCCTCCACGGGCAGCGTACCGGATCCGCACATGAAATCGACAAACGGACCTGCTGCATCCCAGCCGGTCAGTTGAATCAGTCCGGCAGCAAGCACTTCATTTAAAGGAGCAGCACCCTGTCCAATCCGGTAACCCCTTTTAAAAAGCGCATCGCCGCTGCTGTCAAACGACAACCTTAATGTATTGTTAACGATGTTGGCATGAATTCTCAACGCCGGATCGTTCAGGTCCACCGAAGGACGTTCACCGTATCTGTCCCTGAAGTGATCGGCTATGGCATCCTTTATTTTTTGCTCAACATACCGTGAATGTGTGAAAGCATCCGAACGGAGGACGGCTTCAATGGCAAATGTGTCCTTCAGTGAAAGGTAGTCTTCCCACCGAAGGCCGCGTATGCATGCATACAGTTCCTTTTCATCCCGTACTTCATAAGTTTCAAGGGGAACCAGTATTTTCAGAGCCGTACGCAAAGTATAATTTGCCTTGTACAACAATTTTTTATCACCTGAGAAACGCACGGCACGATTCAGTTTCTGAACATTGCCCGCACCAATACCTTTCAGTTCGCTGACAAGAAGGTCTTCAAGGCCATAAAAGGTCTTTGCGACCATTATATAAGTTTTTTCAGGCATACGGCAGTGATATTATGCAGGAATAATATGCAGGCCTCAATATCAGATTATATACAAGATTCAAAGCAGGATGCAATAAGGGATGCCTTGCAGAATGCACTATAGAATACAATACAGATGCAATACAGAAATATGATACAGAAGACAATAATGCAACTATTCCTTCCTGTTTAACAGACTGGCCTCATATTTATCCCAGTTCTTCAGGATCATGACAGCTGTCTGGACCTTGCTGTCACCCTCGTTCATGATCTCATAAAATTCACTGCCCGACCAGAGATCGCGTGCAATATAAGCTTTGATCATACGGCTGATCTGTTCTTTTGAAATGGCATATTGCTTAACGTTTTCAGCAATGCCGTCCCTCCAGCCGAACTCCACCAGCTTCCTGTGCAAACTGTCATCAACGTGAAAATTATTTTTATACAATTCAAATGAAGGATACTTTGCGAGCAATTCATACCTGTATTTATCGATATAGTCCAGCGTAAATTTTGTAATCGTTCCTTTCCGTACCAGGAGGTTGTAGTAATCTGTATAATAGCCTGTGTCCATCGATACGAAATAATCCGGCATAATACCGCCCCCGCCGTATACAATCCGCATATTTTCAAGCGTGTAATATTTCAGGGAATCGATCAGATGTATGCTGTCGACATGTGCGAATTCCCCGTTTGCAAACCTTTGAATGATTTCCAGATTGTAATTGTCCCTTCCCATATTATAAGGTTTCTGGATCAGTCGACCGGAAGGTGTATAATACCGGGCGATGGTAAGCCGGATCATGGACTGATCCGGAAGCAGTAAAGGTTTCTGGACGAGACCTTTCCCGAATGATCTGCGGCCAACGATAATGCCCCGGTCCCAATCCTGAATCGCCCCCGACACAATTTCACTGGCTGAGGCTGAACCCTCGTCAATGAGTATTACCAGGTTACCTTTCTCAAAGTTACCGTCCCTTGTTGCACGATATTCTTTTCTCGGACTGTTCGTACCTTCCGTATACAAAATCAGCCTTTCCGCTTCAATAAACTGGTCTGCAAGATTTATGGCAACCTCCAGGTAACCGCCACCGTTACCTGTCAGGTCAATGATCAGGTTGTTGATATTTTCCCTTTTGAGATCCCTCATGGCCTGATTATACTCATCCATGGTGGTCTGAGCAAACCGGTTGATCTTGATATAGCCGATGTCATCGGTTACCTTATAGCTTGCATCAATGCTGTTGATCGGAATTTTATCCCGTGTGATCCGGAAATCGATCAGTTGCGGTATATTTTTACGTTTTACCGAAACGGTCACCTGTGAACCTTTGTTTCCCCTGAGCATATCATATACCTCGTCCGTTGTAATACCGATTCCGGCCACATTATTCCCGTCAATCCTAAGGATGCGGTCTCCCGGCTTCAAACCGGCTTTATCTGATGGTCCGTCCTGTACGGGTGAAATGACATAAACAGTATCCCACAGAATGTTAAATGAAATTCCTATACCCTCAAAATTCCCCTGCAGGGGTTCACTCATTGCGATCACTTCTTCTCTTGTAAGATATGATGAATGCGGATCCAGCCCCTTCAGGACCTCATATATGGCATGTTCAACAAGCACTTCCTTGTCGACCGAATCAACATAATAATTGTCAATCCAGTCGAGAACCCTGCTGAATTTCAAACCCTGATCATCAAAGGGAAACTGACCATTTGTGCTTTCCAGCATAAAAAAGCCGAACAGGCAACCCAAGATCATCACAACTTTTACACTTCTCATATTTAGAAATATTTGACAATTTCCGTTAAACAATGCTTTGACCACTCACAAATATAAACCTGTTTACCTCATAATAGGTTCATAAAAATAAAATATTTAATTGAATTTATAACGACAATAAACGGGCCAATTTGACGAATTACTCCCATTCAATGGTAGCCGGAGGTTTTGAGGAGACATCGTAAACCACCCTGTTGATGCCCTTCACATTATTTATGATCCTGTTGGAAACCGTGCCCAGAAATTCATAGGGTAAATGCGCCCAGTCCGCTGTCATCCCGTCGGTTGACGTCACAGCCCTCAGGGCAACGACATTCTCATAGGTGCGCTCGTCTCCCATAACACCGACCGACCGGACTGGAAGAAGTATGGCTGCAGACTGCCAGACCTGATCATAGAGGTTAAATTCCCTGAGTCCTCCGGTGAAGATATCATCAACTTCCTGCAACAACCGCACCTTCTCCCCCGTAACTTCACCGATAATCCGTATTGCCAGTCCGGGACCAGGAAACGGATGGCGGTTTACAATGCCCGGATCAATTCCCAGAGCCTGTCCGACCCTCCTCACTTCATCCTTAAAAAGGAGCTTCAGCGGTTCCACGACCCTGAGATGCATTCTGTCCGGCAGTCCACCTACATTGTGATGCGATTTAATGGTCACGGATGGTCCGTTGACTGAAACCGATTCAATTACATCGGGATAAATTGTACCCTGCGCCAGCCATTTCACATTCCTGATCTTCCGCGCTTCACGCTCAAAGATGTCAATGAAATTCCTGCCGATGCTTTTTCTTTTCATTTCCGGATCCGTCAACCCTTCCAGATCTTTCAGGAAAAGTTCACCGGCCCTGACACCCACGACAAGGAGCCCCATTTCCCGGTATGTATCGAGAACCTTTTCAAATTCATTTTTTCGCAACAACCCGTTATCCACAAAGATGCTGGTAAGGCTTTTTCCAATTGCCCTGTTGAGAAGAACTGCAGCGACCGATGAATCGACACCACCTGACAATCCCAGCACGACACTGTCATCCCCGATCATTGCCCGCAGCTTACGCGTTGTCTGTTCTATAAAAGATTCAGGCGTCCATTCCTGCTTACAGCCGCATATTTCAACAACAAAGTTATACAGCAGCCTGCTCCCTTCCTTTGTGTGATGCACTTCCGGATGAAACTGTATTCCAAAGGTGTCTTCATTTCTGATTTCAAAAGCGGCCGTCCTGATATCCCCCGTGCTTCCGGTAATATGAAAGTTCCCGGGTAATCCGGTAATGGTATCTCCATGGGACATCCACACCTGTGTGCCGTTTTCAATTCCCCTGAAAAGTCTGGAATCCGGATCTGTAATAGCAAGTTTAGCGCGACCGTATTCCCTGTGTTTTGAAGGAAGTACTGTTCCCCCGGACTGATGTGTAAGAAGCTGTGCCCCGTAACAAATACCCAGCAGGGGCACTTTCCCCCTGATATGGCCAATATCCGTGACGGGACGTTTTTCTTCAAGGACTGACGCGGGACTTCCGGAAAGGATGACTCCCCTGACGGTATGGTCCAAGGATCCCGATCTGCTGAATGGCCATATTTCGCAATATACATTCAGTTCCCGTACCCTGCGCGCGATGAGCTGGGTATATTGTGATCCGAAATCGAGTATAATGATCTTTTCTTTCACATGTTCTGAGAATTGTAATAATCGAATCAACCTGATCCTGTTTGAACTCTTTTTACTGTATCCCTCCGGTCTCCGGCCACCTTCCCTTATCAGGGGAGGAAATGCTCCGAGTCAGCCTGACTTCATACTGGTCGCCGTCTTCAGCAGCATATGAATCCGGAAAAACTGAGCATGCTTCTTTCAGAAGCCGGTCTGTACTCTTGTAACGCGTGGAAAAATGTCCCATGACCAGTCTGCCAACACCGGCACTCCGTGCAAGTTCAGCTGCCTGAACCGATGTGGAATGACCGGTCATTTTGGCCAGTTTTTTATCCTTATCGCTGAATGTTGCCTCAAAATACAGTAAATCAATATCTTTCAAATAGTTAACAAGTTTCTTAAAACACAGTGTATCTGTGCAAAAGGCATATGACCTCGGTTTATAGGGCGGAAGTGTCAGGAGACTGTTCCTGATGATCTCCCCGCCTTCCGTTTGAAAATCATGTCCCTCCTTTATTCTCCTGATATCCCGGATGGTCAGACCGTATTTCTGAATGGCTTCCTTATTTACATTCAGCAATTTTTCCTGTTCACGGAATATGAATCCGGCGACCGGCACACTGTGCCGCAAAGGTATTGTCTGCACACTGACATGCTTGTCAGTAAAAATGATTTCCGGCTTATTTGCTGTAAAAGGATGAAAGATGATCGTGTAAGTCAGATCCTTACCGAAATATTCCAGGTAGTGCTCCAGGGTTGGTCCAAAATCCCTATGGGCAAAAACATGAAGGTCGGTTTTGCGGCTCATAAGGTTGTAAGTGGAGAACAGTCCGAAAAGACCAAACATATGGTCTCCATGCAAATGACTTATAAAAATATGCCTGATCCTCGACATGTTCAGGGAAAACCTCCTGAGCTGGATCTGTGTTCCTTCTCCGCAGTCTATCATAAAAAACCGCTCATGTACATTGAGCACCTGAGCGGTTGGGAATCTTGTTGCAGTGGGTATGGCCGAGCTGCTACCCAGTACAGTAAGTATAAATGACATTTCAATTGAAAAGTTTATCTAGCTTTCTGATTCTGCAATGAGACCGACAGCTTCATCCATTGATCCTGCAATATTCAGCACCGTATCAAGCTGTGAAATGGTGATCAGTCTCTCGACAGCATCGTTGAGTCCCGTCAGCACAAAAATACCATTTGCATTCTTGCAGAGACGGTTGGCAACAAGTATCGCACTCAGTCCTGAAGAATCGCAATACCGGCATTTACCTAAATCCAGGATGATATTCTTTTCTCCGTTGCCCGATACCAGAACGAGTTCTGATTTAAGTGTGGGGGCAATATGCGTATCAAGTTTTTCTTCCAGCACTTGAATTAATGTGTGATTTTTAAGCTTTTCGATCTTGAATTCCATGTTGAAAAGTTTTAAAATATGTATTAGTTAGTTCCCTGTTTCATCTTTCATCGCTTCTACACATCATCCTTTGTCTCAATGGCATCCGTCTTTTTTTCAGAGGACTTTTCCTTTTTCGCTCCTGATTCCTTGACTTTCTTATTTACGATTTCCTCCTTTACGTCATCGGGTGCGACCTGTTCTTCAACGGATTTTTCCTGCTGCTCATCTGATGCAACCGGCTTTTTAGCCGCTTTATCCTTTTTTTCAACGGTTTCAGTCTCCGGTATCTCATCCGGTTTATTTTCTTTCTGTGCTGAAACGGATTCAACCGGACCTTCAGCTGATAATTTCTTCTGTTCACCCGAAGCTTCGGGTGTTTTATCCTTCTTTATCAACTTTTTCTTCCGGGTCTCTTTCTTTTCCATCTCTGACTTAATGGCAGCCAGATCGGTGATATCGCCCAGGGTGGTTTTTTCCATAACGGCCTTTACCTTCCTGGGTGCTTTATGTGGTGAACCGGAAGATGGTTTGCGTTCAGAATCAGTTGCGGGCCTTCTTTTATCCTCATGAATCCGGCTGTGCGAGAGGATGATCTTTTTTGCTCCTTTTGAAAACTCAATTACCTTGAATAAAAGCTTTTCATCCAGCTGTGCAGCCTTACCGTCATCTTTTACAAGATGTTTCGGTGTAACAAAACCTTCAACACCATAAGGAAGGGCAACCACAGCTCCTTTTTCGGTCACCTCGATCACAGTCCCTTCATGTACTGAATCAACGGTAAACACGGTTTCGAAAACATCCCACGGATTTTCTTCCAGTTGCTTATGTCCTAAGCTCAGCCTCCTGTTTTCCTTGTCGATTTCAAGGACAACGACCTCAATATTCTCCCCGATGTTTGTAAATTCAGCCGGGTGTTTTATTTTTCTTGTCCAGGAAAGATCCGAGATGTGGATCAGTCCGTCAACTCCCTCTTCAATTTCAACAAAAACACCGAAGTTTGTAAAGTTACGAACTTTTGCAGTATGTTTGCTGCTGACAGGGTACTTTTCTTCAATCTTTTCCCACGGATCGGGTTTAAGTTGTTTCATGCCAAGTGACATTTTCCGCTCTTCCCGGTCAAGGGTGAGGATCACTGCCTCAACCTCATCACCGACTTTCAGGAATTCCTGTGCACTCCGGAGATGCTGCGACCAGGACATTTCAGAAACATGTATCAGTCCTTCAACACCAGCGGTAATCTCGATAAATGCGCCGTAATCGGCCATTACAACGACTTTTCCCATTACTTTATCGCCGACTTTCAGATCCGGATCAAGAGAATCCCACGGATGCGGCGTAAGTTG
>JAFGRC010000075.1 GCA_016935355.1 Bacteroidales bacterium | reverse complement strand
TTTGGCAAAAACCAAATTACAACATTTGGGGGAAACCTTCGGGGAGTACCCCATCTTATATTATTTTAGTCGGACAGTAGTGATAAAATATATAAGTGAACGGACAATTCTATCATATTAATGAAATTGTAATCAGATAATGTCAGAGGTAGCAGATGACTCTGTTCGTTACGATGCGATTACCGCCATTGGAAGGGAGTCGCACGACCATAAAGTGAGAGGCTGCGCTGCAAGCATTTTGTCAATAATTTATATTGAGCCCGCAGCATATCATTTAAAAACTTTATATTTGATTTTTATAATAATGTTCTTATTACAAATTAATTTAAATGCTATCAATGAAAAATAAACTATTGCTTTCAATGGTCTGCATGTCCATGTTCCTGGGATCCTTTGGGCAGGAACTGGCAAATTTCAGAAGGGCGCCTGTCGTTTCTCCTGAAATTGCAGAAGAAACAGTTACATTCAGGATTCTGGCACCACAGGCAAAACTCGTCAGGCTTTACGGCTCATGGATGTTGAGTTATGATTCATCAATCAACATGAACAAAGATACCGCGGGTATCTGGTCTGTCAGTGTTAACAAACCTGCTCCTGAGTTGTATACATACAATTTTATTGTTGACGGTTTATCGGTAAACGATGCCAATAATGTCTTCATGCAAAGAGACGGTACCCGCTATCTGAGCGTGCTGCTTATTCCGGGTGACCAGACGGAAAACTATTTTGAAGCCGGTCAGCGCGGCAACTTGCGAAAGGTATGGTACGATTCGCCTACAATCGGGAAAAACCGCCGTATGTATGTATATACTCCATACGGTTACGAGGCCAGCACTCAAAGCTACCCAGTCCTGTACCTGCTGCATGGCGGTGGTGGTGATGAAGATGCCTGGAGTACCATGGGCCGTGCCTGCCAGATACTGGATAACCTTATCGAGAAAAAGCTTGCTGTTCCGATGATCTGTGTAATGCCAAACGGTAATCCCGGACAGGAAGCTGCAAGAACAGCCATGCTTGAAGAAACTGTCTATGACCGCACTGATCCTAATTTTGCAAATCTTTATATTAACAGCATCGTTAAAGATATCATACCTTACGTTGAAAAGAACTTCAGGGTTATTGCAAAGCCTGAAGCAAGAGCAGTTTCAGGTCTTTCAATGGGTGGCGGCCACACACTCAGTGTAACAAATGAATATCCCGGAACCTTCGGCTATATCTGCCCTTTAAGCATAGGTATCAGTGCCGAGCAGACTGATATCGACGCAAAACTGCAGGCCGTCAAGAATGCCGGTTATAAATTGTACTGGGTAGGCTGTGGCAGCGAGGACTTCCTTTTTGAAATGGCTAATAATCTTGATGCAGCTCTTACACGCAACGGTCTTGCACATACCTTCTTTATAACCCCCGGAGGACATACCTGGGCCAACTGGAGGATTTACCTGAATACCTTCGGGCAATTGTTATTCAAGTAATATCAACACACTGTATATTAATAATTAACAAACAGATTTAAAAGATATTGATATGAAAAAGATACTTACCTTTTCAATTATATGCTTCTTCATGTTCGCGGGTTCTTCCGCCCAGGAACTGGCAAATTTTATGGGTCGGCAACCTGTAATTTCCCCTGAAATAGGAGATAATGAGATTGTTTTCAGGATTTCCGCACCCTATGCATACACCGTAAAGCTTTACGGCTCATGGATGCAGAATATGGATGCTGCTGTCGATATGGTTAAAAATGACCAGGGGATCTGGTCGGTCATTGTGCCGACTCCCACCCCTGAGTTGTATACTTACAATTTTATTGTCGACGGATTGTCAGTAACGGACGCCAACAATATTTTCATGCAAAGGGACGGAACACGTTACCTGAGCGTATTGCTCGTCCCTGGAGAGCATACGGCCAACTACTTTGAAGCAAAGCAACGCGGGACCCTTTCCCAGGTTTGGTATGATTCCCCCACCCTCGGGATGAACCGGCGTATGTTTGTATATACGCCATACGGATACGAAACCGGCAAGGCTCAATATCCTGTCCTCTACCTGCTGCATGGAGCCGGTGGCGATGAAGATGCGTGGACCACAATGGGCCGTACGTGCCAGATCATGGATAATCTCATTGAGAAGAAGCTTGCCAAACCGATGCTTGTCGTAATGCCCAACGGTAATCCCACCCAGCAGGCAGCAAGGACAACATTGTTGCCCGAAAAAGTGATTGACCGCAACGATCCTGCTTTTGCAAACGCTTATGTAAACAGCATTGTAAAAGACATTGTCCCCTATATTGAAAAGAACTACAGGGTCATTGCAAAACCAAATTCGAGGGCATTATCGGGTCTCTCCATGGGCGCCGGTCATACCATCACCTGCACGAACCTGTACCCCGGATTCTTCAGCTATATCTGCCCATTAAGTAATGGCATTCGTGTTACGGACGAAAACAGAGCTGAGTATGATGCACAGTTCCAGGCACTTAAGAAAGCGGGATACAAACTGTATTTCCTTGCCTGTGGCGATGCTGATTTCCTTATTGAATCGGCCCGGACCCTTGATGAAACCCTTACACGTAACGGATTAAAACATACTTTCTTCGTTTCTTCAGGCGGGCACACTTGGGCCAATTGGAGAATATACCTCAATACTTTCGCACCACTGTTATTCAAATAGTAAAGCATCTGAATGATTGTCCCATGAGAAGCAGAACCGGCCAGCATAAAGGCAATGATACAGAACGGATATCAAAGCCCATGTTTTCAATAATCATAACCACTCGCAACAGGGCACAACTGCTGAAAAGAGCATTAGATTCGCTGATCTTGCAGACAGAAAATGACTGGGAAGCAATCGTCGTTGATGACGGAAGCACGGATGATACCTATACTCAGATATTGTCCCGTCTCAGATCCTGCCCCAAAATGGAATATATATGGAAACCGCACAGCGGGCCGGTTCGCTCAAAAAATTATGGGATCAATGTTTCTACCGGAAAATTTGTCACCTTCCTGGATTCAGATGACGAATATCATCCGGTTCATCTGGAATCCAGAAAAGAATTCCTGATCGAAAATCCTTCAGTCAGCTTTTTGTACGGCGGAGTAAAGATCATAGGCAACCAGTATGTGCCCGACAAAGATAATCCTTCGGTCAGGATACACCTCAGTGATTGTGTAATAGGCGGATCATTCATCATTGAAAGGGAAGTTTTAATATCCCTGAACGGATTCCGGGATATCATACTGGGTTCCGATTCCGATTTTTTTTCGCGGGCAAAGAAGGCTCAGATAAACATGGCAGAAACTGAAGTACCGACCTACATCTATCATCGCGAAAATCAGGATTCTCTCACCAACCAGTCGTATCTGAAGGTAACAGAACCATACTGATTCGGGTTCTCACCCCGACT
>JAFGRC010000074.1 GCA_016935355.1 Bacteroidales bacterium | reverse complement strand
TCAAGTGCCAGCATCTGCCGGTCTCTTGTCATCAGGGATTTGGCTTTCAGAAAGCGTGCTTCGCGCTCCTGGTCAGGTGAGGCGGATTCACTCAACAGTATTTTGTCGGCCAGCTCAGGAACCCTGGTATAATCCTCAGTCAGGTAATAACATCTCATCAAACCAAAACGGGCTTCTAGCAAATTATCCTGGTTCTCGGCAACAGTTTCCAGCTTCCGGTAATAGTCGGCTGCTGCAACATATTCTTTAAGTCTGTATCTGATCCTTGATGCTCCCAGTAATGCCTGTTCGGTGAAACTGTTATGAGGCTGGTTTATGACATGGTCAAAGTCCTGCAGTGCTTCTTTAAATTCACTGGCCCTGTAATGACAGTCGCCTTTATAGAAATGCGCGTTTACCAGGAACCTGCCGCCGGGATGATTATCTATGTAGCTTTCCAGACTTTGGGACGCCCGGGAATAATCACCCGACATGTACAGTCTCTCAGCAGCGGCAAAGCTCAATGCATCCTGCTCTGCCAGGTCTTCTGAAGAAAGGATCCCAAGTTCTCCGATGTAGGAAAAATAGGCATCCGTATTGTTCATATCAATGTAAACATTCTTCAGTCCAAGCAGGGCATTTTCAGCTTCAACCGTGCCCGGATATTCCTGTATAACCTGCTTATAGCAACGGATTGACTCACTTTCACGACCGGTATTGAAATAGAGCAGACCCAGATTGAGCAGGGATTTCTTTACATAGCTGCTGGTCGGATAACTTTTTATGATTTCATTATAGGAACTGATCGCCCGGTCATTCTGGTTCAGTTTAACATAAGTGTCAGCCATCTGGAATATGGCATCGGGCTTGTAGGATGATCCGGGGTATGTCTTCAGCAACTGATCCAGCGTTGACAGTTTTTCCGCATTTCTTCCGGCAGCCCCAAGCGCCAATGCCTTTTGATAGATGGCGTAATCGGTGCCCCCGGTACCAAGTTTGCCTGCGTTGTCATAATAACTGACGGCATTGGCATAGTCGGTCTGCACATAATAACAATCCCCCAGCCGGTTGAATGCATCCGCCAGCATCGTGCCGCGCTGGTTTTTTGCAAGACCGGTAAATTTACCGAACCACACCCGGGCATCGTTGTATTGTTTCAGGTTGAAATAACAGTAGCCAAGACTGTAACAACACAGGGCGTATTCATCGTATTGTGAAGCTCCCGGATGTGACAGAAATGACCTGTACTGTTCCATTGCAGCTGTGTATTCGCCGAGCCTGTACAAGGCTTCTCCCTTCCAGTAGAGACTCAGTGCATGCAATTCATGATCGAAAATCCCGTAACGGACCGATTCGTCAAACATCTCAGCCGCCTCATTCAGGTTCAGGTTGCTGAACAGTTCCAGTCCCCGGTAATAGGCTATTTTCTGGTATGCCCTTTTCATTTCATTATTCTTATCCCTGATCCTGTCAAGCGAGGCAAGTGCGAGTTTGTAATTTTTTGCATTCAGATAGGCCATCACCAGGTAATTGTATGCCTCATCGCTCCTTTTTGCATTTGGATATTGTGTGATATAGTCATTAAGGGCATGGATTGCTTCATTAAAAGGTGAATAGTCAAGTTCATAGGTCAGCAGGGCATAATTCAGCAGGGCATCCTCTTTGATATCCTGGTCAAAATCCATTTTTGAGGCCGAGGAGAAGGCCATCCTGGCTTTATTCTTTTCATTGAGCCTGATCTGGCAATCGGCCAGATGATACAGTGCATTCTGACTCAGGATAGAGCTGCTGCCCGAGATCTGGCTGAAAAGTTCTGCAGCTTTTTCATACGCATTCGTTTTATAATAAGCATATGCAAGCTCATATTTATGTTCGCGGCTTACGGTCCTTCCGGATTCAAGGTACTGTTCCAGATAGGGAATGGCTTCGTTATAGAGACTGAGCTGTATGTACGATGATCCGATAATACCGGCCAGCTCCGATATGCGGGCTTCTGCAGCATGATCCAGCAGAGCGGGGGCATATTCGACCACTTCATCGTATTTTTCCTGTTTGAAATAGATCTGGGTTACATAATACGGTACGATCGGTCCGAAGTTTTTATCTTCCCTGAGCCGTAAAAATCCCTCCAGGGCAGTATCATAGTTACCCTCCGTGTAATTGATGTGTGAATAATAGTACAATGCAGGTGCCGCATATTTCGAACTTCCGTCTTTAACCTGACTGAACTGATACCGTGCCTGGTCGTTATGCTCCCTGAGAAAATAACAGTAACCGCTCATGAAGTAAAATTCCGGACGATCTTCTTCTGCAAGCCTGCGCTCGTCCACAAGCTCATAATATTCAAGGGCATTGTTGTAACTTCTGCGCTGGTAAAAATATCCCGCCAGACTGAAAGTAATGTGGTTTGACAGGGGATTGTCCGTGTTTTCGTTAAGAAATTTCACTGCCCGGCTTTCCGCGTCATTGTTCAGCAGCTTGATTGCACACATGGTTGAAAAGTATGCACTGTTGGAGACCTGTTCAGAATTGCTGTTCGGATGCATTTCGATATACCGCTCAAAAAATTGCTGGGCGGCACTGTATTTCCCGTTTTCATAAAGCTCTACCCCTTTCCGGTATTCCTCATCTGCATCTGTATGGTACAAAGATGCCTGTCCCGCAACCGTCAGTGAGTAAAAAAGCATAATCCCGGGGAAAATCCATTGTTTTAACCTCATAAAAATGTTATTATTTGCGCAAAATTACAGATTAATAACGTAGGAACAGCCCTTGATATTCTGTATAAATTAACAGTATCATGTTAATTACCCCAAATATTTTTTACTTTTAAGCATTAATTGTGAGTACATCTGTGAGGGAGATCGTATCAGCAGGTTTGATCCGTCACAAATATTGAATATGCATACATAAAACCCACAAAGGCATGCCTGGAGCAACCATCATTCTTTTTGAGAATGCCTATATTTATCAGGACGATCATCTTGTCCTGTCAAATGTTAATTTTTCAGTATCAAAAGGTGAATTTGTTTACCTGATCGGAAGGGTTGGCAGTGGTAAAACCAGCCTGATCAAAACCATAAATGCGGAACTGCCTTTAAAGGCGGGTACGGCAACGGCAGTCGGGTTTCAACTCGAAAACCTGAAACGTAATAAAATTCCTTTTCTGAGGCGCAAGCTGGGGATTGTGTTTCAGGATTTTCAACTGTTAACGGACAGGTCCGTTTATGATAACCTGTATTTCGTCATGCATTCTACCGGATGGAAAGATAAAGATGAGATCGATAAGCGCATCAGAAGGGTTCTTGAAAAAGTGGAAATGGAAAATAAGGGTTACAAAATGCCACACCAGCTGTCGGGAGGGGAACAGCAACGTATTGTGATCGCAAGGGCTTTGCTGAATGAACCGGAAATCATACTGGCTGATGAGCCGACAGGAAATCTTGACCCTGAAACATCCGAAGGCATTGTGAGACTTCTCAGGGAGATCAGTGAAAGTGGCCGCGCCGTTCTGATGGCCACCCACAACTATTCACTGCTGAAAAAATTTCCCGCCCGTACCTTGAAATGTGAAAACAGTCTGGTTACCCAACCCGATACCAACACGGAAATTGATTTTACCATGCTGGAATAGGGTTGTCCTTGTTTGAAATTAGCTGAGCATTGATAAAGGTTTGCATGATATCAGGTCTTCACGGACTTTATGACGACCGGATCTACTGGAAAGAAGCATGTTCACTCAAAAATTGCGGATTTGAGGTCATTCATGTGGCCGTGGGTCAGAAAGACATGGATTTTATGTCGGAGGAGGGCATCCGGCTGATCCAGGTCAGGAAGCAAAAGTATTTCAACAATCCTTATCTGGATATTTTGTTTCGCAGGCTGACATGCAGACCGGACGTATACAAAACGATTTTGCATGTCTGCAGTCAGATAAAAGCTGATGTGTATCATTTCCATGACGTTCAGATCAATAAGATTGGAAAGCAATTAAAGGAACTCGAACACAAACCCAAAGTAATTTATGATGTGCATGAGGATTATTATGAGCTGTCCGCTGCGAACCGGCCGAAGAATGCATTGATCTTCCGGCTGACCCAATGGTATGCTGCGCGGATCAGCCGGAAGGAAAAGTCCGCCAGCCGTTCATATGATGCGGTGATCGCCGCCGTTCCATATATAGCGGAGAAATTCAGAAAATACCTGGTTCCGGAAAAACTGCACATCATATTTAATTACACCACCATGCAGCCGGATCGTTTTATTGAATATCACAAAAAATCATATGATGCGGTTTACAGCGGATTGATGAACAAAAACAGGGGGGGGCTTGAAATCATTGAATCTGCTGCCCTGATCCGGTCAAAGATCCCCGGCATCAAAATACTGATTGCCGGTCCGGTCCCCGATGCAAAGTATTTTGCGGGAATGAAAAGAGCCATTAAAAACCTCGGTCTTGAAGAAAATGTGATTTTAAAGGATCCGGTTCCGTATCAGGAAATGGAGAAGCTGCTTTTGCAAAGCCGTATCGGACTTGCAATTTTCATGCCGGTACCCATATTTTATTTTGGCATTCAGGTTAAGACATTTGAATATATGGCCTGCGGCCTGCCGGTCGTATGCAGCAATTTCGGCAACATACACAAATTCATTTCCGGAAGCGGGGCCGGAATTTCCGTTGATCCGCATTCGCCCCGGAATATTGCGAATGCCATGATCAACCTGCTGACCGACAAAGAGCTTTATGATCTGTGCAGCAGGAATGGTATCAGCGCGGTGCGGAAGCAATATAACTGGGCAAGTGAAGAAAAAAAGCTGGTCGGGATCTATCACAAACTTTTTATGGATGACAATCGTCAAACCGTTTCCCGATGAGCCGGTCCAGTTAAATTCAGAAATCTGAATGTGGCCAGAACCGTTGCCGAAGCTGCGCTTTTTATGATCCTGTACCTGATGCCGGTACTTCGATACAGGAGTTATCAGGTTTTTACATTTTGATTTTGCCCGTATCAGGCAGCGTTACGGATCGTTTATCAGCTCGCCATCCTTGTACATTCCGCTTTGAACGGTTCCGTCGGCCCAGGTGTATTTGCCTTCACCGTTGAATTTGTTTTCCTTGAAATAACCCGTGTATTTGTCACCGTTGGGAAAGAAATAAATGCCATAACCGTTTTGCAGTCCATCCTTCCAGGCCCCGATGTATTTTGTCCCGTCCTGCCATTCATAAGTACCCTGTCCGTTGAAGTCATCATTTTCCCAGACACCATCATACCAGCCTCCGTCGGGTGCGGTGAGCATGCCCCTGCCTTCCCGCAGGCCTTTAACGAAAGTTCCTTCGTAGGTATAACCATTTGAATAAACGTATTTTCCCTTGCCTTCAATGCAGTTTCCCCAGGTACATCCGGTTTCTTCCTGTGCATAGAGGGCAAAGGGCAACATACAAAAAAGTACAATCACGAACGGTTTCATGTTTTAATAAATTTGGTATGCTCCTGTTTACGTTAAAGTTGAAAAGCTGTTACAAAATAAAAGTGTTATGTTTTTACTGAATATTTTTTCAGCATTCTTGCTATACGCGGTAATCTGTTACAACGCACAACCGGGTATAAAGATGGTGATGCACCAAAAGAAGCATCAAAATATGCCACACCGGGAATTACCGATCCCGTGAAATCAAAGACGAGGTCTGAGGATGCATTTTCCCGGATCATGTGGTTTACGAGAAAATACATCGCTTTTTTTTGTTTTCCTTCGGGAGCGGAAGCACAGACCTGAAAGAACAACCTGTTCACTCCTTTTAGAAACCAGCCGGCGGCGACCAGTCTGTCATCGGGTGTATATACGCCCGGAATTTCGCCGTTTCCTGTGCCAATCGTAACATTTATGATCAGTCGCAACAGATGACAAATTTTTGTTCCTTCATTTTTCAGCTGAGGTGATAAATGGGTCCGGATAAACTGTACGAACCGGTCGGGTTCCAAACCTGTTCTTAACATCAATCCTGCACTTTCTGCCTTTCTGATGTTTCTTCTGCAATTGCGGCTGAAATTCTGATATAAAGTATCATAATTTTCTGATAAGGGCAATGTGTAGTTTTTTTTGGATGTTATTTTGAAACTTGTATGCGCGGGACGATTCAGTTCATTGAGCTGCATTTCGACAAGCCTGTAGCGCCCGGGTATCGCATCCAGGAATGAATCCACCATTTCCGTGGAATAACCAGCTGACGAAAAGACGCCGAGCTGCTGGGTAAAATAGGGCTGCGACAAATAAGAAATACCGAATTTCCGGTTCCCGGTCAACGACATCACAGCTTCGTAATCATTCATCACGAGTGCATCCCAACCGGGACTGACCACATCGAGGTACCAGGCATGTGCATACAGCAGATCATGCTCCGACTGAAGAATACATGCATCCCACTTTTTTTTGTCAATGTCTGAATGTCGGAGGTATCGGATCAAAATGCCGGAAATTAATTCCCATAAAAATAAGAAAATACTGCATCGCTTTCATGCCGTTGTTGAACATTGTAACGTTAAACAAAATTATAATTGTGATGATTTTCTGCGAAGCACGACAAGACTCCTGGTGCCAAACAAACAGGGCAAGAGGTCCAGAGCTTTTTCAATGCTCGTCAAAGTCTTGTAGAGCTTATCAGGAAATAATTGCGGTTTGCTGTAACCTCCTGATAATATATAGGCAGTGGCGGAATACTTCTTACGAAAAACAACTTCCCAGTCTTTCAGGTGGTCTTTATATTTTTTTGTGAAGAAAGCTTTTTCTGAACTGGATTGTGCTGCATAATATTTTGAACGCCACGGGTCAAAATTTTCCGGGGCATACCATGAGATATCCCTGAATACAGCCAGTGGTTCATGGTGAAACAAACCGTATACAAACAGACCTGCCAGACTCATTGCCGGATCAAATATAATAACCCTTCCCTCCTGCACGAGTACGCGGTGAAATTCAGCGAGGGCAGTCCCCGGATATTCAATATGATGAAACACGTCAAACAGTATCAGGTTCGAAACGCTATTGTCCATAAAAGTCAGGTTGTAGGCGTTTTCAACCTGATCGATCAGGGGATCGCCAAAAATATCTGTTGTGACCACCTGTGGGATGACCATTTTTATATTACCGGTACCCGATCCCATCTCGACGATCAGTCCTGGCAGGTCAAAATCGATGTGTGAGCGGATCTGTTTGTAAAATTCACCATAAATGGTTTGCAATACCGGTTTATTCTGCCAGTATAACCGGTTCTTCCGGATTTCTTTATAGTGCTTTCCGATTTCTTCCCGGGACATTATCTCTAATTGAATTTCAGTTTGAAGGCAGCAAAAATGCTCATCCTCAACAGAAGTAATCCATGCCTGAAACGACTGATCTGCGTGGACCCGTATTTGCGTTCCTTATACCTGACAATGACTTCTGTGATCTTTAAGTTTAACTTGGCAGCACCAAATAAGAGATCAAAGTCACCAAAAGGATCAAAATCCCCGAAGTAAGTCCGGGCTGCATTTATTTTTTCATAATCCGATTTAAACAGCATCTTGGTTCCGCATAGCGTATCTTTTAAACGTTGCCCGAGAACATATGTGAAAAACATGCTGAAAAACCTGTTCCCTATCAGGTTCAGGAAACGCATGGCCTGTTTTTCCATCGGATAGACCAGACGGCATCCGTTGATGAATTCGCCCCTGCCTTCTGACAGGGCTCTGTAAAATTTAGGCAGTTCTTCAGGCGACGTGGTAAGATCGGCATCGAGAATGACCAGCACATTACCTTTTGCAGCTTCAAAGCCTTCACGAACCGCATTTCCTTTGCCCCGGCCGGTCTGTCTGATCACTGTGATGTTCCTCCCGGAATAAAGTCCTTTAACCCGGAGCATTTCTTCAAAAGTATTGTCTTTTGAATTTCCTTCAACAAAAACGAATTCCTGGGATGATCCGAAAGCGGGCATCCGTTTGATGACATTTTCAATATTGCCTCTTTCGTTTTTTGCAGGGATGATGATCGAAACCGTGTATTCCTTCTTCTCATTTTGAAGCGGCCGGGCAATAAAAAAATTTACCAGTCCGAAGTGGCTTAATAAGGGTAAATTAACGAGCACTTTGTTGAATATGAAGTTCAGGACAGGTACATACTTTGGTAATAAGATTTTACGTGTATTGGTAATCACCTGGAAACCTTCAATTTCAAGCAGGGTATGGATGACATGGGGAGTAAGCCAGTTTGAATTGGGCGACCGCTGCTTGAGACCGATCCGTTCGCCAAACCTGAGCAACGGCTCCCACATAAAATTATAATTTGATATGATGATCCGGGTATCAGTCCTGCAAAATCTTTTCAGCTGTTGCAGCGATTTCTGAACATCCCAGAGGATGTGCAACAAATCCGACATAATGATATAATCAAAGGTAGCGGTTTCATTTTCCCCACCAGGCATATGCTCAAATTCCTCAATGTCGGCATGAATGAAACTGAGCTGCGGATAACGTGTCCGGGCAATATGAATCATATTTTCCGAAAAGTCAATTCCAAGTCCGTATGAGGGTCTGACGGCTGCCAGCAGGTCTCCTGTACCACAACCGATTTCCATTACGCGTTTGTTCCGGGGGATCAGCCAGGCAAAATATTTTTCAAGGCTGCTGTGGTAAAAACGGTTCCTTTTTTTCCAAACCAGCCTTTTATTTGCAATGTTTTCAAAATAATTCTTAACCTCTGCTTTGGAACTCATTGCTGTTCAGATGGTCATTATTATATTTTTGAATCGGGTTTCTGTTTTATTCAAATTTTAGTTAATTTGCGATACTTTGCTCAAAGTGCAGAACCTGTTGATCGATCATGCACAAACATACAAACTTTTAGCTTACCCAAATACCAAATTTTCAGAATATGGCATCATCTTCCAGACGCGGGAGCCGCAAAAACAAGCCGGTTCCTGGTAATTCAAAACAGGAAAAGACAGCCTCCCGGTCAGACAGGAGGCGGAATCAACCTGTAAGCGGAAGCACCTTCACGGAACAAATTGACAGGTTTATTGAGCCGCGGTTGTCACTCATTCTGATCGTTTCACTGTTCTTAACCATTTTTTTCGGTGCTTTTCTGTTTGATGTGAAAATCAGCACGGGCGGTGATGATTCCTCATATATAGAAATGGCCGATAATTATTTAAAGGGTATATCGTTTCCGACTTTTCACGGTCCCCTTTATTCTATGTTCCTGAGCCTCCCGATCTTGATTTTTGGTGTTCATGTGGTGATGCTGAAGCTTTTTTCATTTGTTTTTGTGATCGGACACCTGATATTCTTCTTTTATACATTCAGAAAACATTTTTCTCCCGGCCTTTTTGCCCTGATCATGCTGATCGTTTCTGTAAATTCAGCCATACTGTATTTTGCAAGCCAGACATACAGTGAAGCGATGTATATGTTTTTACAATCCCTGATCATTTTATTGTTTATAAAATTGTTACTGGTACTGACCGGGGATGAATCGGTTTCCCTTGCAGAACAAATTAAATATTGTCTGATCCTCGGTTTCTTTGCCTTTGTCATCAGTCTCACCCGTGATATAGGCATCGTGATGCTGATTTCCATGGTTTTGTTTCTGATCATTCAGCGGAAATATGCAGCCGGTATCTTTATCACCCTGTCTTATTTTGTGTTTCTGATACCCTATAAAATATACAAATCTGTTGTGTGGGGATCTTTCCAGGCTACCCGGACAGGCAACCTGTCGGAGATCTTGCTGAAGGACCACTATAACCGTGCAGAAGGTTACGAGGATTTTGCGGGCATGATCACGCGTTTTTTTGAAAATGCCAGGTTGTATCTGTCCAAGCATTTTATGATCGGAATAGGATTGCATGATCCCGCATCTGCGGATAAGAGCTGGTTTGTGACTTTTCTGGTCACCGGTCTGCTTTTGATGGCACTGTTTTATGCGATCCGGCGAAGCAAGATCATGCTTTTTATTACAATATATGTGGGAGCATCTCTTGCAGCTACTTTTATTGCACTCCAGACTTCATGGGACCAGATGCGGATGGTGGTCATATACATTCCCATGATGCTGATAATCATCTCCTGGGGCATCTTACAGCTTTCCTATCAAAAAGGTTACGGTATCCTGCAGGTGGTCCTGACCGGAATGCTGCTGCTTGTTTTTTTCAAGACAACCGGACAAACCATCGATAAAATGAAAACCAACCGGCAGGTGCTGGCGGAAAACATAAAGGGCGACAAGTATTATGGGTTTACACCCGACTGGCAGCATTACCTCAGGATGAGCGAATGGGTCGGCGAGAATCTGCCAGACAGTATCGGTGTGGCATCGCGTAAGCCTTCCATGTCATTCATTTACAGTAAGGGTCGCGATTTTTATGGCATATACAGATTGCCTGTTGCGGTTCCCGGTGAACTAAACTATGAACTGAAACGTAAAATTACAGGCGGTCTTTTTGCCGTCCCGAATGCTGAGCTGGAGGCAATGCCGCCTGAATTCCTGATGTTGGTCAGATCAAATGCACTTGCATTTGTCGCTGACGGGGATGATCTCTATGGTATTTACCCGGAAAGTGAGCAACTCCGGGATTTTATGGACCTTTATTCCGGCGGTCTTCCTGTCAGTAAAATTGCAACTGACTCATTGATGATCCGTTTGGAACATTCATCAGCGTCGAACTATGCGGTTTCACCCGATACGTTGGTGAAGGAACTGAGGGATCACAGGGTCGATTATGTGATCATGGCCAGTCTGCGTGCCGATCCCAATGCAAATACGGGAAGGACAATCAATACGGTGCAACGCTTCCTGTATTTCATTGAGCAGAAATATCCCGGTATTTTCAGTCTGGTTCATCAGATTGGAGCCGATCATGAAGAGCCTGCATGGCTTTATAAAATAAATTACGATTTTTACAATCTGTAAAACCGGGGAATATCATAAACCTGTTCATTACCGGCCAATAATCAAAGAAACCGGAATATGTCCCAACAGAACATACAGTCAGTGGTCATTATCGGTGCGGGCAACGTAGCCTGGCATGTCGCGCGTAAACTTGACGAAGCCGGAATTCATATCCTTCAGATTGTGAGCCGCAGCCTTTCGTCATCCAAACCCCTTGCAGATGCCGTTCATGCGCAATATGCCGGTAACCTGCATTCCGTTAACCGTAATGCAGATGCCTACATCATTTCAGTGTCTGACGATGCCATTTCAAAGGTAATACGTGATGTGGAATTTGACGACCATATCGCAATCCATACGGCGGGAAGTGTGACTGTGGAAGTTTTTCAACCCTTTGCCAGACACTATGGTATCTTATATCCTTTACAAACCTTCACGAAGGGCAGGGATGTCGAATTCAGGGAAGTCCCTTTTCTTATTGAGGCGTCTGATCCCGACACGTTGTCGGGGATCAGGAAGCTGGCCGGATTGTTATCGGATCACGTCGTGGAAACCAGTGACATGGAAAGATGCCGGATTCACCTTGCTGCAGTATTTGCGTGCAATTTCACAAACCACATGTTTGCAGTTGCTGAAATGATCTTAAAACAGGCAGGCCTCAGTTATGAATTGCTGAAGCCCCTGATGCGGGAAACCCTGAAAAAGGCAATGGAGGGATCTCCCGCAGATGTACAAACCGGTCCGGCCATACGTGGCAACTTTGAAGTCATGGACCGCCATATCGCAATGCTTGAAAGGGATCCGGAACTGCAGGAGCTGTACCGGCTGATCAGCAAAAACATAGCAAGTGCCGAAAAGAAAACGAAACATTAAAAACGGGTATGATGTCATTTGACAATAAATATTTGACCTGATACCGACTTCGGATCTGTTATGAAAAACCGCAAATATTTGATATATTTAAAGCAATATCAGTGAAAAACCACAACGATACGATCAACAAACATAAATTTTGCATCATGAAGAAATATATTTTATGGTCTTGTCTTATGACGCTCCTGTACACCTATTGTGAAGGGCAACAGCAACCTCCGGCCGCAACACAGGAGGACCCGGAGAATGGCAAACCTACGATATCATATACATTGCGCCGAGGTTTGGTGAGGACAATACCGTGTATTTGACACCCCCGAGGGTAACGGTTCTTTATAACGGAGTCTTGATTCAGAATAATGTATCAGTAAGGGGTCCTACGGAGAATATAGGGATTCCGGAGTATTTCGTTAAAAAACACGGGCCCGGTCCGATCCAGCTGCAGGACCATAGCAATCCGGTGGCATTCAGGAATATCTGGATCAGGGAATTGTAAGCAATTGTTCATGATATATAAAAACAAAAAAAATAACACGCGATCATCATGCAGGAAATAAAAAAGCTGCTTCATGCAATACGTGCATTTGTGTTTGATGTGGATGGTGTTTTCACCGACAGCACGGTGATGCTTCATCCGGGGGGAAGCTTTATCCGCATGATGAACATCAAAGATGGATTTGCAGTACATCATGCAGTCAGGATGGGATATCATGTTGCAATAGTGACCGGTGGCAGGTCCGCTATGGTCAGAAGGAGGTTTGCATACCTCGGTGTAAAGGATATTTATATGAAAAGCGCCTCAAAAAAGGCCGATCTGGAAAAATTCTGCACCAGACACAAACTGGCAAAGGAAAGTATTCTTTATATGGGTGATGACCTGCCGGATTACGAGGTTATGAAGCAGGTCGGATTTCCCTGCTGTCCGGCAGACGCGGTCGGGGAAATCAAGCAAATTTCCCTGTATGTCTCGGACCGGAAAGGAGGAGAAGGCTGTGTGCGCGATGTTATCGAACAGGTTATGCGCATTCAGGAAAAGTGGATGAATGACTGGACTTTCACATGGTAAGCACGCGGACTTATATTACCGGTCTGTTCAGACTGATACGGTGGCAGAATCTGTTGATCATCGCTGCCGTACAGATCCTGCTGCACCGGTGTATTATTGTCCCCCTGCTCAAAGCGGCCGGCATGGAATCCCAGTTTTCGACCGGATCCCTGGTCCTGCTGGTGCTGGCGATAGCATTTATCGCCGCCGGAGGGTATGCCATCAATGACTACTTTGACCGGAAGATCGACAGGATCAACAAACCTGAAAAAATAGTCATCGGGAAGCTGATCCCAACAAAGCATGTCATGGCCTGGCATCTTGGATTCACCATTGCCGGCATGCTTCTTGGAACCTGGGTGTCGTACAGGACCAGTATGCTGTTCCTGAGCCTTTTGTTCATCATGGCAGGTGGTCTGTTGTGGTTTTATTCCACCACCTATAAAAAACAGCTTTTACTCGGTACATTCATAGTAGCGGTCATGACAGCCATGGTTCCCCTCCTGGTGTTGCTGTTTGAAATGCCCCTGCTGATAAGGGAATACGGATCAGAAGCTGCGACAGTAAGCCGGCCTCTGATGATCTGGGTACTTGGCTTCTCGGTCTTCGCATTCCTGTTGAATGTGGTCAGGGAAATTGTTAAGGATGCTGAAGATTTTGAAGGAGACCGTGCTTTTGGCAAACGGACGCTTCCCGTGGCAATTGGCATGAGGTATACAAAATTCGTTGTTGCCGGTGTTCTGATGCTTATCGTTTTGTTGCTGTTGCTGGTTTATTTTCTTTTTGTTCCCGATACCTATACACTTGTGTATTTTATGCTGCTGCTGATCCTGCCTTTGTTGCTGGTTGCCGGAATCGTCCTGAAAAGCAACACGCAGAAGTCATTTCATACGGCAAGCGCCATGCTCAAAATCATTATGCTGGCGGGAATATTGTACATGATCCTTGTGAATTATATTGTTAACCGGCTGATATGAATTTGTTGCAGGCGCTTGAAAAAATAAATTCGCACGACGTCATTTTGGCATCGAAATCACCGCGCCGTCAACATCTGCTCAGTGAACTCGGGATAAAATTCAGGATTGCCACAGATATTGAAATTGACGAAATGTATCCTTCCGGAATGGATCCTGATGAAATACCGGTCTATCTTGCACAAAAAAAGGCAGCACATTACCGGGAACAGTTGGATGAAAGATCCGTTTTAATTACCGCAGATACCATTGTATGGTTTCAGCAGGAAGTAATACCCAAACCATCGGACACCGATGAAGCTAAGCGTATGCTGAGAAGGCTGTCCGGACATATGCATGAGGTTTTTACCGGTGTGAACATCAGATCGGCTGTCAAAGAGACCGGGTTCTGTTCCCGTACCGCCGTTCATTTTAAAACCCTTACGGACAGTGAGATCGGCTATTACGTTGATTCTTTCAGTCCGCTTGATAAAGCCGGTGCATACGGTATCCAGGAATGGATCGGTTATGTGGGGATTGAAAAGATTGAAGGATCATTTTACAACGTAATGGGACTCCCGGTTCAACAATTGTTCCAGAAACTTGTTGACTTTATTACGGAGGCATAAGGATAAACCTGAAGTGAATTGAATATAAACTGAATCGGGATTATTTCAACCTGCATTTTTTAATTTTGTATATCAGTAACATATCAAACATGTTGAGAAAACTTATTTTGCCGGCACTGATCATGATCCATGCTCACACGGTTGCTTTTGCGGTCGAGGGAATGTGGGTACCCTTATGGCTGGATAGCCTGAATATTAAAGACATGCAGGAAAAGGGACTCCGGCTTTCTGCCGGGGACATATACAATATCAACCAGTCCAGTTTAAAGGATGCGGTCGTGATATTCGGAGGCGGTTGTACGGGTGCAATAATATCTCAGGAAGGACTCCTGATCACCAATCATCATTGTGGTGATAGCAGGATTCAGGCACACAGTACCATTGAAAACAACCTGCTTGAAAATGGATTCTGGGCATTGAACCGTGAGGATGAACTGCCAAATCCCGGACTTACAGCTGCATTCCTGGTGAGCATAGAGGATGTGACGGGACCTGTCCTGGAGCATGTTTCTGAATTCATGGATGCAGCGGAAAGGGATCATTTGATATCGACCAATATTCTGGATATCATTGATGAGATAACCTCAGATTCACATTATCATGCTGAGATCAAACCTTTCTTTTTTGGCAACCAGTACCTGCTGTTCCTTTATGAGATCTTCAGAGATGTAAGGCTGGTCGGTGCTCCGCCGGAATCCATCGGTAATTTCGGGGGAAATACCGACAACTGGGTATGGCCAAGGCATTCCGGTGATTTTTCCCTGTTCAGGATTTATGCAGATCAATATAACAGTCCTGCCGAATATTCACCGGATAACATTCCATACCGGACTGCGACCCATCTGCCGTTATCCCTCAGGGGCGTAAAGGAAGGAGATTTTACCATGGTGATCGGTTATCCGGGTAATACCGATGAATACATACTTTCTGAGGAACTGCGGCTGATTGTGGAACAGTGCCTGCCTGCAAAAATTCAGATCCGGGATCTGAAAATGAAATTGCTGGAAAATGAAATGAATACAAGTCCGGAAGCCAGACTCAGATATTCCATTCCTTATTACAATCTGAGCAACGCATGGAAAAAATGGACCGGTGTAATCAACGAAATCGCTCATGCCCGTGCCATTGATGAAAAAATCATGGTTGAGCAGCAGTTCGTTCAATGGACCCGGCTGGTTGGAGAAGAAAAACCACAATACAGCGGAATCATGGAACATCTCAGCGAGTTCTATGACCGGTACGGACCTTTGTATGCGGCCTATGACATCGGATCGGAATTGCTGAACGGACTGGAGACGCTGGATCTTGTGAACCTGATACTGAACGGGATCTATCAATTGCCGGGTGCGGCCGGTGAATCGGAGAAAGAAATACTGCAGCAACTGATCAGTTCAATCCATAGTTTCTATAAATCAAATCCGGTGCATTTTGACATGGATTTACTACCGTATTATCTTCGGATCTATTATGAAAATACCGTTGCTGATTTTCAGCCCGGTTTTTACAACCAGATCAACACCCGTTTCAAGGGTGATTATCGCGCATTTGTCAATGATATCTATGAAAGGAGTCTTATTACAGATACGGTCAGACTTTTCAGATTGCTGCAAAGGTCTCCCGACAGGATTGTCAGACGGATCCACGATGATCCTTTTTATCAACTGTACTCCCAGTTCAGCAGGAAATTCACCCAGCAGGTTTATGTGGAGCTGGACAGCCTGTCGTTTGAGAAGGACCGGTTGTACAGGATATATCTGACCGGATTGATGGAAATGGACACTGGTAAAATATATTATCCCGATGCCAATTCAACCATGCGGATCGCATACGGCAGTGTTGAAGGCTATGAGCCGGCGGATGCAGTTGAATACAGATATTATACGACTCTTGAGGGTGTGTTCGGGAAGGAAAATCCTGAAATACAGGACTATATCGTTCCTCCATCCCTAAAAGCTGCCTACGCAGCGGGAAATTACGAGAAATATGCCTTCGATCATCAGGTTCCCGTATGCTTTACTGCTTCAAACCATACTTCGGGAGGTAATTCCGGAAGCCCCGTTTTAAATGCACAGGGACATCTGATCGGTATTAATTTTGACCGCAACTGGGAGGGAACCATGAGTGACTATGCTTATAATCCTGAGGTATGCCGCAACATATCTCTTGACATACGGTATGTTCTTTTTATTCTGGACAAGGTGGCAAACGCACACGCGATCCTGGATGAGCTGACCATTATAGAATAAATGAACAAAGATCCATGAACCGGGTTTTCCCGGACTCCACCCATAAGCTTCTGCCCGCAGACTTCTTTCCCGTATTCTTACATCCGGACTTCTGTACTGAATTTCACCAATCAGCTTATATCATCAGTTCTTTACAAAATAAGCAACTTTCTCCAGCGATGTGATCATGTCGTATTCTTCCAGATATACTTCTTCAGGAACATTAAGGTTCACGGTGGTGAAATTCAGAATACCTTTGATACCTGAGGAAATCAATACTTTGGCCATTTGTTGTGCAGCCTCGGCAGGCACTGTAAGGAGTGCAACGGAAATATTCTGTGTGTGGATGATCTCCCGAAGCCGTTCAATGGAAAAACATGGTATGACAGAACTGGAAGCACCGATCTTTTTCGGATCGATATCAAATGCAGCAATAAGGTTCAATAAAGGTCTTTTTTGAAGCAGATAGGATGTGATTGCCCTGCCAAGGTTTCCGTATCCGACAACGGCCAGATTGAGTATTTCGTCCGGATCGATAATTCCGGAGATCACCGAGATAAGTTCCGATATACCATAACCCTTTCTGCCCTGACTGGTATATCCGATGAACATGATGTCGCGTCTGACCTGTACGGCAGTGATGTTATGCAGATCGGCCAGTTCATGTGAAAAGATATGGGTTTTACCCTCATCGAGGCACCGGTAAAGCGTACGCCGGTATTCACTCAGTCGTTCTATTGTTTTTTCAGGCAGGTATTTCATCGGGATAATTGTTGGTTAAGCTAAAATACGAAAAAATGACAATTTACATGTTCATTCTGAAACTTTGGAGAGGTATTATTCTTTTTTATCTTTACAATGTCTATACATTGCCCAATGAACCACCGTCGTGAGCTCATCATTTGTCTTGGAAGTTCTTGTTTCTCAAGGGGAAACAGCAGTCTGTTAAAGATCATTCAAAGATACATTAACCTGCATGGTTTATCTGAAAAGGTTCATTTTAAAGGTGATCATTGTTTCGGGAGTTGCAGTGAAGGGCCCAGTCTTAAAATCGGAGGGAAACTTTATCATCAGGTGAGCGATGAAAACATCCACTCGATACTGGGTGAGGCGTTACATGATTTACTCAAACAGGAGAAATAGCCTTGGAACCACTCTTAAAATTAGATGCATCAGCATGTACAAGTTGTTTTACTTGTGTCAGGACTTGTCCGGTCAAGGCCATTCATATTAAGGAGGGTGAAACCATACCGTTTATCGTGCATCAGCAATGTATCGGATGCGGCAGTTGCGTGACAGATTGTAACTCAGGGGCCATCGCTTACCGCAGTTCTGTTGATGACGCCAAAGCTCTGTTCAACTCAGGGGAAAGAACGGCAGTCATCGTTTCCCCGGGTATTTCTGCCGAATTCCATGATATATCCGATTACCGGAAGTTCGTTACAATGATCAGGTCATTGGGTGCGACTCTTGTCAATGAGGTTTCGTTTGCAGTCGATTTGATCGCCTATAAATACATCAATCTGTTTAATGATTTTAAGGGACGGTATTACATCACTTCGAATGATCCCGTTGTTGTTGCCTTCATTACCAAATACCGGCCCAACCTGATCAGCAACCTGACCCCTGTTGTCTCACCCATGATTGCCATGACAAGGATCGTCAGAAAAATTCATGGTCCGGATATCCGTGTTGTTTATGTGGGTCCGGAAATAGCCACCAAGGAAGAAGCGCTGCAATTTGACGGTGGGAGCAGGGTGGATGTGGTATTGACCTTTCAGGAGCTCCGGACATTGTTCATCGAATACAAAATTGACGAATCAAACCTTGAATATTCTGATTTTGATCCGCCGCTCAGCTATAAGGGCTCGTTATATCCCTTGCGGAACGGACTGGTTCAGGCCGGTGATATCGATGAAAATGCACTTACCACGAACGTCCTGTCGGTTGAGGGCAAGATGGAGATGATGGAGGCGATCAATGAATTCGAAAAATACATTTCGGTGATCCAGCGCCATTTTTGTATCACATCCGGCAATGCACTGGCCGGACCGGGTATGACATGGCATGGTAACCGCCAGTTGAAAGAGAACCAGGTCATCAATTATGTAAACAAAAGGCTTCAGAATTTTTTCAGGATCGAGTGGTATAATGATCTGCAGCGTTTTATGAACCTGGATCTGTCAAGGGAATTTGTCGCGGATGACCAGAGGCTTCCTGAGCCTCCGACAGAAAAGGTCAGGGAAGTGCTTGTTCAACTGGGCAAGAATAAAGAACAGTATTCCGGCTGTCAGGAATGCGGCTATGCGTCGTGTCTGGATCTTGCCAAAGATATTGCACGGGGAATAACGATACCCCAGATGTGCTTTTCCTATACGCTCCGTAACAAGATCTCTTTTGATGAATCGGTGCGTACATTGAACGAAAAGCTTGCACAGTCCCGCAGAGCGCTTCGTGATTCACAGGAAAAGGCAAAGGTTGTTAAAGAATCGGCCATACAGGCATCAGAGCTTACGAACGCCATGTTGGAAAAGCTGCGTGCCGGCGTGGTTATTGTGGATAATATGTTGAAAATAGTAAAGGCCAATTCGGTATTTGCAACAATACTTGGTGAAGATGCCCTGGAAATCGGCGAAGTGATTCCCGGACTGGTGGGAGCCGATTTGAAAAAACTGATTCCGGTCGGTTTTATTAATTTGTTTTCATATGTGATGAGTGAAAATGAAAGTATAGAGAACAGGGACATTAAAATTGGTGAACATCTTCTGAATGTTTCCATATTTCCCATCGTTAAGGGCAAGATCGCAGGAGGGATCATTCGTGATATGCGTGCTCCTGAAGTGCAGCGTGTGGAAGTGATCAACCGGATCGGGGAGGTTATTGAAAGGAATCTCGGGATGGTTCAGAAAATCGGTTTCCTATTGGGGGAGGGGGCTACGGATATAGAACGGATGTTAAATTCGATCATTGAGTTCTACAAGGGAGAACCCAAAAAATAACCTGTTTCATGATGTAGTTGAAGATTTCTATTAACAATTTCTCAAATGGATGAGGATTTCTTTGTAGAAGTGGATTGTCAGCAAAAAAGCTTTGAAGGTGAGCGGATATGCGGCGATGTTTTTCTTTCAAGCAAGGTAAAGGAAGAAAACCGTATTGTTGCTGTACTGTCTGACGGAATGGGGCATGGTGTAAAGGCGAATATTCTGGCTACACTGACAGCCACTATGGCAGTTAATTTTACAAAAGAACACAAGGAGCCGGAAAAGACCGCGGAGATCATCATGAAAACATTGCCGGAATGCAGTGAACGGAAAATGAACTATTCAACCTTTACCATCGTGGATGTTGAATACAATGGCAATACCACCTTGCTGGAATATGAGAATCCCGGATGCATACTGATCAGGGAGCGCAAAACATTTGTGCCGGAGTTTAAAACCATTGTGCTGGAAGGTGAAACAAATTCCGGAAAGAAGATCACTGTATACAGTTTCCGTCCCCGGAAGGGTGACCGCATCATTTTCTGCACAGACGGCATTGCCCAGTCGGGACTGGGTACGCCGCGTTTCCCTTTTGGTTGGGGAATTGACAATGTTGCCCGCTTTACGATTGATATTATTAAACAGTATCCTCAGATTTCAGCCCGGGAGCTTTCAGGCAGGATACTTAACATGGCATATCGCAATGACGGTTTTCAGTCAAAGGATGATTCGACCTGCGCGGTCATCTTCTTTCGTGAGCCCCGGGAACTGCTCATTTGCACTGGTCCTCCCTACAATCAGTCAGATGATACCCTGCTCGCCTCGGAAGTTAAAAATTTTAAGGGAAAGAAAATTATAATGGGTGCCACAACAGGAGATATTATTTCCAGGGAGCTCAATCTGGCCATAGAGGATGTATTTAAATTTGAGGATCCCGAGCTGCCGCCTTTGAATGTGATGGAAGACATCGATCTTTTTACTGAAGGAATTCTCACCCTCAACAAGGTTGAAAAAATCCTGAAAGCATATCATCCGAATTACAAGCTGGGTAAAGGGCCTGCCGACGAGATCGTAAAACTGATCATGGAAAGTGATGCCATTAAAATTATAATCGGCACACGCATCAACATTGCACATCAGGATCCTCACCTTCCCGTGGAACTTGAGATCCGGAGGACCGTGGTGAACAGGATCACGGCACTACTGGAGGAAAAATTCCTCAAGAAGGTGAATGTCATGTATATATGAAGGAATGTTGCAGAAAAGTTACCGGGCCGATAAATTCAGATTGCGCAATTTATAAAGCTCACTGCACTTTTCATAGGCTTCGACAGCGGTGTAATATTCGATCAGCCTGTTGAAAAATTCATCATCATCAAAGCAGGGATGGAGGTTGTCAAATTGAAGTTCTTCACTGACTGTCATGTCAAAGATAATGTTTTCATCATCGGGCAATCCGGGGAGTTCCTCGGGTATTTCATCCAGTGTCTCATCAGAGAGTTTGTGTTTTTCCAGAAAATTGGAAAGTGTAAGCTGCAGGTTGATGAAATCATTGTTTTCAATAAGCATTTTTTTGTTTGCTGTATAACATTGTTCAAAGACCAGCTTTTGTTCATCAGAAACAGGCTTCTTAAGCATTTCAACAATTTTTGCCTGGTTTTTATTGATCAGCCGGAGATTTTCCTTAATCTGCAGCTTTAACAGTTCAATTGTCCTCTCAATTAATAATCGCATGGGTTCACGGTTATTTTTTACTATTCAAATGTAATTAATAATCTGACAGCTGAATTTTTATTTTGATCAACCTGTGAAATCCGTTTACAAGCAGTCAGATACGGTTGATTTTGTTTGATTGTGGTATTTTTTGATTTTATTTTATCTTTGTAGGCCGTAATTAAAAACAATCAGCACATGATGACAACATGATCAAACGCTGTTGAACAGGAACCGGAGTCATAATTTAAATCTGAAAGTTGATGAAAATCCTTGTTTGTATTAGCAATGTCCCCGATACCACAACCAAAGTCAGGTTTGTCGAAAACAATAAAAAACTGGATACAACAGGTATTCAGTGGGTTATTAATCCGTGGGATGAATTGAGCCTTACGCGGGCACTGGAGTTGAAGGATGATCCTGCATCGGGTGTCACTTCCGTGACCGTTGCACATGTGGGACTGGCTGCAGCCGAGCCTACCATCCGGAAAGCGCTGGCAATCGGTGCGGATGATGCCTTACGGATTAATGCCGAACCGTCCGATGCTTTTTACGTTGCATTTCAGCTGGCAGAAGTTATCAGGACTAATTCCTTCGATATCATACTGTGCGGAATTGAATCCAGTGATCATAACGGATCCAGTACCGGTGGTATGCTGGCGGAATTGCTCGATTATCCTTCTGTTTCAGCAATTTCATCATTGCAGATCAGGGACGGGCAGGTCGGCATTACCCGGGAAATTGACGGGGGCAAGGAAACGCTTACCTTACCGGTTCCATTTGTGGGTATTGTTCAGAAAGGTATTGCTAAAGAACCAAGAATTGCCGCCATGCGCGGTATTATGATGGCAAGGTCAAAACCCGTTAAGATTACAGAGCCTGTATCTGTAGAAGCCTTTACGGAAGTCCTGGAATACGAAATGCCTGAACCTCGCGCTGCATGTAAGCTTATTGATCCGGAAGATCCGAAGCAATTAATCAGTCTGCTTCAAAACGAAGCAAAAGTAATTTAATCCGTAACTTAAATTATTAAAACGCATATGTCAGTCTTAGTATATACCGAAAATTGGGATGGAGAATTCAAAAAGCTATCTTTTGAGCTGGTCTCTTACGCTTCAAAGGTGGCAGAAATGCTCAACACCACAACAGCTGTTTTATCCCTCGGCAATGTCGAAAATGATGAACTGATGAAGCTGGGAAAATACGGAGCACAAAAAATCATCAATGTACGCGGTGATGTATTTGCTGTTTTGGACAATCAACTGTTTTCAACGGCAATAGCTGATATTTCACAGAAAGAAAATGCCAGTGTGGTGATTCTTTCGAATAACAATACAGGTAAAGCCCTGGCCCCCAGGTTATCTGTCAGGCTGAAAGCCGGAATCGCTTCGGGAGTCAGCAGACTGCCCATCAGTATAGATCCTTTTGTGGTTTATAAAAGGGCATATTCCGGAAATGCCTATGCTCATGTCCGGATCAAAACAGATATTAAAATACTGACCCTGGCTCAGAACTCATTTGAGATCACCGTGCATGAGTGCAATGCAACCATTGAAAATCAGGAAATTACGTTAGATCCATTGCTGGTGAAAACCAGGGTGAACGACGTGCAGAAACAGACCGGCAAGGTACTGCTGACTGATGCGGATGTTGTCGTTTCGGGTGGCCGTGGTATGAAATCACCGGATAACTGGGGGCCGCTGGTAGAGCTGGCTGATCTGCTCGGCGCCGCCACTGCCTGTTCGCGTCCGGTATCAGATGAAGGCTGGCGCGAACATGAAGAGCATACGGGACAGACCGGTAAGATCATTGCGCCAAACCTGTATATAGCCATCGGAATATCAGGAGCCACGCAGCATCTGGCAGGAGTAAGTGCATCCAAGTACATCGTGGCCATTAATACCGATAAAGATGCTCCGATATTTGAAGCGGCACAATACGGTATTGTAGGTGATGCAATGAAGATTCTTCCCCGACTTGTGGAAGCGGTGAAAGAAATGAAATCAAAATGACAAAACAAATCATTTTTGCTGTAATCCTGCTGGTTACACTGGGCGTATTTGCCTATACTGCAAACAGGATCATCAGATTTTTCAGCATTACAAAACCTGCATTCCCGGTCAGAAACATTGGCAAACGCATATTGCTGATGCTTGAAGTGGCATTCGGACAAACAAAGATATTCAGAAAACCTGTTATAGGTCTGGCCCATGCTCTGATTTTCTGGGGGTTTTGCATCATTCTGATCGGAAGCCTTGAAATGGTGATTGATGGACTGGCAGGAACGGAAAGGGTTTTAAAGGTGCTTGGACCAGTATATGACGTCATCATGGCTGCAGGAGACCTGTTTGCCGTCCTGGTCGCAATTTGCATCATAATCTTTCTT
>JAFGRC010000073.1 GCA_016935355.1 Bacteroidales bacterium | reverse complement strand
CCCTCATCGGCGTTACAGACCACATATTTCTGGTCAGATTTGCTTCTCCTGGCAAATTCCCATTTCAGGCCTGTGGAGAATCCGGCACCTCCCCTGCCCCTCAATCCTGACTCCCGGACTATCTCAATGCTTTCTTCCGGAGTAAGTTCGGTTACGACTCTGCCCAGTGATAAGTACCCGTCTTTTTCAATATAATCCTCGATCCTTCCAGGATTGATCACACCACAGTTTCTCAGTGCAATGCGGATCTGTTTCTTTTTGGGTTCAGACTTAACTGCAGTTTCAGACATTTTACTCAATCTAAATTTCTTCAACCTTTTTATAATTCACCGGAATAACACCCGCTACCATTTCACCCTGCTTGATGTAGTTTTCAATGATCAGGTCCGCTTTCTTCAGATCCACATACCCAAATACCACAGGTTCTTCACCGGGCAGGGTCACTTCGATGGTGGGCTCCGCATAACAATAACCCATGCAGCCTGTCCCGCAGATCGCTGCATCAATCCCGCGCTTGTCCAGTTCCTCTGTCATAAATTGCATAATTTTCTCAGCACCTGCAGCCAGGCTGCATGTGGCCATGGCAATTTTAACAAGGACCGGGCTATCGGTGTGATTGTGCTGTCCGTCAGATTTATTGGACCTCCGAAGTTCATCGCGATAAAGCTTTAATTCCTCAAATGATTGTATACGGGACATGGTGTTGTTATTTATTTCACACTAATAGAGCCTATCTCTCCTTTAATTGTTATGCAAATATAATTAGTTTTTCAGAGCGGTAATTATTCTTCGTTATTTAAATAACAATATATACTGTTTCTAAACAAAACGCTTCAAAAACAGGAATTTCTCTGATAAGATAATTCATTCAGGAAAAAATACAAAGTTCTTGTTTATTAAAAAATAATCGATACCTTTATGATATCATATTAATATCATTCTAAATTAATCCTCGAAAGATGAATACAGAAAAACTTCACAACGCAGTTTCCGGGTACCTGATGCTCCTGGTCATGCTACTACTGATTATCGGGACGGTGTTCAGTTTTATGACCGGCATCATCCCGCTGGCAATCATTCTTGTTCTTTGTCTCGTACTCACGGGGATCGGATTTACAGTTGTCAATCCCAATGAGTCTTGCGTGCTGGTCTTATTCGGGGCATACAGGGGGACAATCAAGCAGAATGGATTCTTCTGGGTCAATCCCTTCCTGGTCAGAAAAAAAATTTCCCTGCGGGCAAGGAATTTCGACAGCGAAACGATCAAAGTGAACGACATGCACGGCAATCCCATCAAGATTGGCTGTGTGCTTGTCTGGAAAGTGGAAGATACTTTTAAAGCAGCTTTTGAAGTAGATGATTTTGAACGGTTTGTATTTGTTCAAAGTGAAACGGCTCTCCGTAAACTGGCCGGAAGTTATCCATATGATAATTTCGAAGATCATAATGCAGAGATCACCCTCAGGGGAGGCGGACTTGAGGTAAATGACGAACTCGAAAAAGAGATCAAAGAAAGGCTGGAAATAGCCGGGATCAAGGTTATCGAAGCACGGATCAATTTCATTGCCTATTCGGAGGAGATTGCCGGAGCCATGCTGAGAAGGCAACAGGCCACAGCTGTGGTGGCAGCAAGGTTTAAAATTGTGGAAGGTGCCGTCTCAATGGTTCAGATGGCTCTCCAGCAATTATTGGAAAAAGAGATTGTGGAACTTGATGACGATAAAAAGGCCGCCATGGTCAGTAACCTGATGGTTGTTTTGTGCGGAGACAAAGACCCGAGCCCTGTGGTAAATACCGGAACACTACATCAGTAACATGAGTAAAAAGAAAGCATTTGTACTCAGGATCGACCCATTGAAAATGGAGGCACTGGAGAAGTGGGCGGCGGACGAATTCCGCAGTACAAACGGACAGATAGAATGGATCATTGACCAGGCATTACGCAAAACCGGCAGATGGAAGTCCGGCTGACTATTTAAACAGCCCTTCATCCCTGATGAGCATCAGGATGGCAGAATGGGGAATGATCACATACCGCTCGTTATTGAACTCTATCTCGTACCCGCTTTTCTGAAGATAAATGGCAAGGTCCCCCTCTTTGGGCTGGAGGGGGACATATTTCACCTCGTCGCTCTTGTCCTTCCACGGTTCATCTGCATCCTGAATAGCCGGGATCGGGTATCCGGGTCCCACTTTTAACACGTATCCACTGTGGATCTTTTCCTTTTCCTGGACACCGGGTGGAAGGTAAAGCCCCGATTTGGTCATTTCCTGCAGGTTCTTCGGCTTGATCAGGACCCTGTCCCCCACCACGATGAATTTGTTTATATCCTTTTCATCTATCTGCAGTGTCATTATCTTGCGATTAAGTCATTTCAGAAATTCAGATTGTCTTTCAGGACCTGCATTCCGCTTCGACTGACCGGGACTTTTTTCCCATCTTTCAGGATCAGAATATAATTGGTCTTTTCATACGGTTCAATCCGCTCAATATAACTGATATTGGCGATATATGAACGGTGTACCCGTACAAATTGTTCCTGATCCAGGTGATTTTCAAAATATTTCATGGTCTGTTGTTTCAGGTATCTGCCTTCCTCTGTATAAATCATTACATAATCATCCTGGGCTTCCAGATAATGAATATCATCCGTGGAAATCACAATGATCTTTCCAGACTTTTTTATAACCACCCGGTGAATTTTCTCATCACTCTCTGCGAAATGCAGCCTGATTTT
>JAFGRC010000072.1 GCA_016935355.1 Bacteroidales bacterium | reverse complement strand
GGCAATATCATATGCCTTACTTTCACCAACAAGGCGGCAAGGGAAATGAAGGAACGCATTGCACGACTGGTTGGCGAGGATCATGCAAAATACTTATGGATGGGGACCTTTCACAGCATATTCGCCCGCATATTGCGTATTGAATCGGATCATCTCGGCTACTCTTCCAACTATACGATCTATGATACGATCGATTCGAAAAGTCTGCTGAAATCGATCATAAGCGAAATGAAACTGAATGATCAGCTCTACAAACCAGGGGAAGTGCTTGGCCGTATTTCATGGGCAAAAAACAATCTGATCACACCACAGGCATACAACAGCAATCACCAGATCACCTCCGTCGATTATTTTACAAAGCGGACGCAGCTGGGTGAAATTTACAAAACCTATTGCATCCGTTGCAAACGGGCGGGAGCCATGGATTTCGATGACCTCCTGCTGAATACCAACATTCTGTTCAGGGATTTTCCCGAGATCCTGAACAAATACCAGGAAAGATTTCATTATATTCTTGTGGACGAGTACCAGGACACCAATTATTCCCAATACCTTATTGTAAACAAACTTGCTGCCCTGAGAAAGAATATCTGTGTTGTGGGTGACGACGCCCAAAGCATTTATTCTTTCAGGGGGGCACGGATCGAAAACATCCTGAGTTTCCGGTCCGATTATCCCGGACTTCAGATTTTCAAGCTCGAACAAAATTACCGTTCAACAAAAAGGATTGTTGATGCTGCAAACAGTTTGATTGCAAAAAATAACGGTCAGATTAAAAAAACAGTATGGTCTGATAATGAAACCGGTAATAACATAAAAGTCATCCGTAACATGACCGATCTTGAGGAAGGTTTTTTCATATCCAACAGCATTTTTGACAAGGTTCTGACGGAACAAAAGCCATACAGCGATTTTGCCGTTCTCTACCGAACAAATGCCCAGTCGAGGATCTTTGAAGAAGCCATGCGAAAGCGCAACATCCCTTACAGGGTTTATGGCGGGATCGCTTTCTACCAGCGCAAAGAGATTAAAGATATGCTGGCATATCTTCGTTTGTCCGTCAATCATGATGATGACGAAGCCCTGAAGCGCATCATCAATTATCCGGCAAGAGGAATTGGAAGTGTGACACTGAATAAACTGGAATCCTATGCTTCGCAAAAAGAAATCAGCATCTGGAAAACCATAGAAAATCTTGAAAAAATTTCCATTGAGCTGAACCAGGGAACCAGATCCAAGCTGCAAAACTTCCTGGCATTGATCAAAGACTTCTCGTCAATCATTAACGATACAAATGCTTTCGAGGCTGCGCAACAGATCGCAACATCATCCGGCATTATTAAAGACCTGTATCAGGGCAATACTCCTGAAGACATCAGCCGTTATGAAAACCTGGAAGAGCTTATGAATGGCATCAAGGAGTTCGTCGATTCGGCTGTAAACGAAAACCAGCCTGCAAACCTGGTCAATTACCTGGAAAACATATCCCTGCTTACGGACCTCGATATTGAAAAGCCTGACGACCGGAACCATGTGACCATCATGACCATGCATTCTGCCAAAGGACTAGAATTCAATACCGTATACATCGCAGGAGTTGAGGAAGATCTGTTCCCAAACAGACAGTCGCTTGAATCCCCTGAAGAACTGGAAGAAGAAAGAAGGCTATTCTATGTGGCGGTTACGCGTGCCAGTAAAAACGTATGCATTACCTATTGCCAGAACCGTTACCGGTGGGGAACACCCGTTTCCTGCAGACCCAGCAGGTTTATTCAGGATATTGATATGGAATACCTGGATCTGCCACCTGACATGTCATCGCGCGAATTCCAGGTAAACCGAAGGAATGATCAACAAACGGATGACTTTGAGGATGATCCTGACAACAATAGTCTACCTTCCGGTATCTCATCCCAAAGTTCAGGCTATACATCCCGGGGCTCCGGTATCTCATCCCAAAGTTCAGGTTATGCATCACGGGATTCCGGCATATCATCCCGAAGTAAAGGTTATGCATCACGGGGCTCAGGCATATCATCCCGAAGTAAAGGTTATGCATCACGGGGCTCAGGCATATCATCTCAAAGTTCAGGTTCGGCTAATAAAAAAACACCTTATCAGAATAAGTTCATGGTTAATAATCCTCATCTGACGCCAAAACAGAATAATGAAAATTTTATACCGGATAATCCCGATGATATTGTGGAAGGTATGCAGATAGAGCACAATATTTTTGGAGAAGGCAGGGTGATCTCTATTGAGGGTACGGTCCCCAACCGCAAGGCAAGGGTATTTTTCCGGGAAATCGGCGAAGAAAAGCAACTTCTGCTGAAATTTGCCAGACTCAGGATCGTTGGCGGTCAACGTTAATAATAAGCAAATAATTTGAAGGAGAATTATTTTTACTTTAGCTTTGTAAAAAACTAATTTATGGATTACGATTATAACACAAGCCGCAATAAGCTTATATTGCCGGAATACGGCAGGAATATCCAGAAGATGGTGGAGTACATCATGACGGTCGATGACCGGTCGGAGCGTAACAGACTTGCACATGCCGTCATTATCATAATGGGTAACATGAATCCGCACCTCCGTGATATAAATGATTTCAAGCATAAACTCTGGGACCATCTGGCGATCATGTCAAACTTCCAGCTCGATATAGATTATCCGTATGAAGTTCCAAGACCTGAGGAGTTTACCGAAAAACCCAGGCGCGTAAATTACAACAACAATGAAATCAGGTACAGGCATTACGGCAGGGTCATTGAAATGATGATCGAAGAAGCAGGCAAATTTCCTGAAGGTGAGGAAAAGGATGAATTGACCAAGCTTATAGCAAATCACATGAAAAAGGCCTATATGACCTGGAACCGTGAATCGGTGATCGATGATACCATTTTTAACGACCTCCGTGAACTGTCAGGCAATAAAGTCACGGTAAAAGAAGGTTTGAAGCTGAGTGACCAGAAGGATTTTCAGAAAAACAAAAAGAAGCGTATACAGATGCAGCAGCAAAGAAAAAAACAGTAACCCATCAGCATGCTTATCATATGGCTTCTTTTAAAGTAACAGGCGGAAATCCACTCAGGGGTGCAATTACACCCCAGGGAGCCAAAAATGAAGCCCTGCAGGTCCTCTGTGCCTGTCTGCTCACTCCGGAAAAAATTACCATCCATAACATTCCCGATATCCTTGATGTTCTTAACCTGATCGATTTGCTCAGATCCATGGGAGTGGAAGTGACCAGCCTGTCAGATCACGATTATGCTTTTCAGGCACGGAATATCAACATTGATTACCTGCTTTCAGATAATTTTAAAGAACGAAGCGCCGGACTGAGGGGCTCCCTGATGATAATCGGACCGTTGCTGGCCCGTTTTGGGAAAGGATATATTCCGCGTCCGGGAGGTGATAAAATAGGACGGCGGCGCATGGATACCCATATTAACGGTCTGATCAGCCTTGGAGCTAAATTCGATTATGAGTACAATGAAGAGTTCTACAGGCTGGAATGCAAAAAACTGAAAGGCTGTTATCTCCTTCTGGAGGAAGCCTCCGTTACGGGGACCGCAAATATCATTATGGCAGCCACACTGGCTGACGGGGAAACCACCATATACCATGCTGCCTGTGAACCCTATATTCAGCAGTTATGCCTGATGCTCAACCGAATGGGTGCAAAAATAACCGGCATAGGATCCAACATGCTCTCCATAAAAGGTGTTGATCGTCTGACAGGATGCGAACATACTTTACTGCCGGACATGATTGAAATCGGTTCTTTCATCGGTCTGGCAGCAATGACCCGTTCAGAGATCCTCATTAGAAACGTTTCCTATCCGAACCTGGGTATGATCCCGAATGTCTTCAGAAAGCTCGGAATTGATTTTGAAGTCAGGAATGACGATATCTTCATACCTTCACAGGATCATTACCAGGTTGATACTTTTATTGACGGATCAATACTTACCATCGACGATGCTCCGTGGCCGGGCTTCACACCCGACCTGCTCAGTGTGGTGCTGGTTGTCGCGACACAGGCAAGAGGCAGTGTGCTGATCCACCAGAAAATGTTCGAAAGCAGGCTTTTCTTTGTCGATAAGCTCATTGATATGGGAGCACAGATCATCCTTTGCGATCCACACCGGGCAACGGTCATTGGTCTGGACCATCAGATACAGCTGCGGCCGACCGTCATGACTTCCCCGGATATCAGAGCAGGTGTTGCCCTGCTAATTGCAGCTTTATCTGCTCACGGAACCAGTATCATTCACAATATTGAACAGATTGACCGCGGGTACCAATACATTGATGAGCGTCTTAATGCTCTCGGCGCAAAAATTACCAGATTAAATAATCGTTCAGGTTGACAAAACCAGTTTTAAACATACCTTCGAGTATATTTCTCGGCAGGTCGAAGACCGGTGTTCCGGTGTTATCAATAATTACCGTGTCGGAAGTCGCGATGATCCCGGCCTGGAATCGTTTCAGAGCCCAGTCTGCCGATCGTACCACATGACAATTGCCTTTCATCTGATGCTGCACCATCATATCCCTTATCATCTGCGCATGTTTTTCACTATGGGAAACCGGAGCGTCAAGATAAACCTCAATTGATTCCGGCATATGATCCCTGAGATACCGTATCCATAGCATCACACATTCCCTAAACAGGACCTCATTGCGAATTTTTCCATGCAATGCCCCTGCATCACGCAGAATGTTATCTGTTCCGATAAACATGATGCGTCCGAGGCGGTAATTCAGCAACGAAAAAAGCACGTTATAACCGTCAATCATCAGGTTCTTTTCCCGAATATCGTTCACAAGCAGTTTGCTTCTCCTGCCTGACCGTTCCCGGGATGAAATACCCCTGTAAAGAACGGTCCGCTGATCACCGCTCAGTCTGTAACGGTCGCCTATCAGCTTAAGCGTGCCGCGTTCGGGGTAATTCCTGTCAATCAGGTAAAAATAATCCCTGCATGCCTGGATAAATGAATCATCAGTCTGAAAAACGGATTGCATGTTCTTAAAAACTTATGTCGGGTTGTAATTTAATATTTTTTAAAAGAATTTTTAACTTTGTATTTCCAAAAACGGATTCAATATTAAAATTATGCCTTATGAGAAAACCTTTTATATCAATTACATTGTTAAGCATCCTTATCGGATCAAGTCAGGTAATCTATTCCTGTAAATCTGCCGGTACAGGAGGTGATACAACCAACACTGAAGAAATTATGAATACACTTACACAGGCAGAACAGGAAGAAGGATGGATCCTGATGTTTGACGGCCAAACCACCAGCGGATGGCGCGGATACAACAGGCCGGCCTTCCCTGAATCAGGATGGGTGGTTGAAGATGGTACGCTCAGATGTACTGCTTCAGTCAGGGGTGACACCGGCAGAGTCGGAGGCAATATCATTTATAATACAAAATTTCAGGATTTCCACCTGAAACTGGAATGGAAAATCGACTCGGCCGGCAACAGCGGCATTTTTTACCTTGGCCAGGAAATTGCGGACGCGCCGATATGGCATTCTGCTCCCGAAATGCAGGTGCTTGATAATGAACGTCATCCTGATGCCAATCTTGGTATGGAAGGAACCCGAAAAGCCGGATCACTGTATGACCTGATCCCCGCTATCCCCCAGAATTCAAAGCCTGCATTGGAATGGAACAGTATTGAAATCATCGTTGAACAGGGTCATGTCGTGCATATGATGAATGGTGTTCAGGTAGTAGAATATCAAATGGGCACACCGGAATGGAATGAACTGGTAAGCCATAGCAAATTCAGTGAATTACCTGAATTCGGTAAATACCGTGAAGGATTTGTCGGACTTCAGGATCACGGCAACAATGTCTGGTACAGGAATATAAAAATTAAACCTTTATAGGCATACGAACGGATCTTTACAATGATAAGGTTGCTTGTTTTTACAGGCAACCTTTTTCTTTTCCTTTTTTTACATTAACTTTATGATAATAAACAAATGATATCAATTATAAACATGCGATTCTCCCGAAAAAACCGGGATAAGCTGTGTGACCGGTAAAAACAAAATTAGCTATACATGAAGCCGAACAGAAGAGATTTTCTCAGAACAACAACGGTTGCTGCATCCGGAATTGGAATGACCGCTGCAGTATCCTTAAACAGAATCTTCGGAAAGCAGGTTCCCTTCAGGATTTCACTTGCGGAATGGTCACTGCACAATGCTCTGAATGCAAAAGTGATGACCAATCTTGATTTCCCCGTCAAAGCTGCCCGGGATTTTGATATCTATGGGGTGGAATATGTGAGTACTTTCTTTCAGGATACCGGTACAGAATATCTGAATGAACTTCTTCAGATTACAAGGGATTACGATGTTCAGAATGTATTGATCATGGTTGACGGGGAAGGCAGTCTGGGCAACCCTGGTGAAACCGCGCGGATTAAATCCGTGGAACAGCATTACCGATGGGTGGAAGCGGCCAAATTTCTGGGATGTCATTCCATCAGGGTCAATGCAAGTGGCCGCGGTACCGAATCAGAAGTTGCCGCTGCCACTGTGCAGGGACTGAGAAAACTTTCCGAGTTTGCTGAACCGTTGAACATTAATGTGATCGTCGAGAACCACGGCGGTTACTCATCAAACGGCAAATGGCTTACAGACGTGATCTCCCGTGTAGGGATGGCAAACTGCGGAACATTGCCCGATTTCGGCAATTTCACCATCAGCGCCGGTGAAACCTATGACCGGTATCTGGGAGTCGTGGAATTGATGCAGTATGCAAAAGGCGTCAGCGCCAAAAGCAATGCTTTTGATGAGAATGGTAATGAAACCACCATGGATTATTACAGACTGCTCCGGATTGTCTATGATTCGGGATATCAGGGCTGGATCGGCATAGAATATGAAGGCAGGGAACTGAGTGAACCTGAAGGCATCATGGCCACTAAAAGATTGCTTGAAAGAGTATTCGCTGAACTGGCATAATCAGGAAGAAATTTCCTGATTTTTAGGGGTTGCCCATGAAGAAACTGAAACTGCGTGCAAGAGAAATTACGAAGCTTGGATTTACCGGCAGTGAAATGGTAAGTTTCATCATTCACCACGTACATCCGCATTTTATCACTGCGGAAAAACAAAAGGTGCTTCAAATATTGAAAGAACTGCTGAATGAACCGGAAATGTTCAGGGAAGATCCGGTGTTCGGCCGCATCTCAGAAAAAATAAAATTCCCGGGAAAACAAAAGGAAGCTGAAAAAATATACGATACAGGCAGATTGCAGTGCGCACCACCCACGAAAAGTCGTGTTGCCACCATAAAAAAACTTGAAAAACCGGCGCAGGAATTTACAATATATGGCAGGGATCTGATCGAAAGGGAAGCACTGGAACAAATGGAAACAGCAATGCAGCTCCCGGTGACCCTGCAGGGTGCTCTTATGGCCGATGCCCACAGCGGATATGGTCTTCCCATCGGCGGTGTTCTCGCCACGCAGAATGCAATAATTCCTTATGGTGTCGGAATGGACATCGGTTGCCGCATGTGTCTTAGCATTTACGACCTTCCTCCTGCGTTCATTGAAAATAACCGGCAGAAGCTGAAGAAAATATTACTGGACCATACGCGGTTCGGAAAAGATGAATTCCCCGGTAAAAAAGAACATGAGATTTTCGACAGAAAAGAGTTCGGGGAAATTCCGTTTCTCAGGGATATGAAAGACAAAGCCTGCCATCAGCTTGGCACATCGGGACATGGCAACCATTTTGTCGATATCGGGATTGTGAAAATCCTTTCCGGGAGCAGTGAAACCGGATTGCATGAAGGTGAATATTTTGGTATCCTGTCACATTCCGGTTCACGCAATTTCGGAGCCAGCATAGCACATCATTACACCCGGATCGCAAAGGATAAATGCAGGCTTCCAAAAGGTGCCGTTAATCTTGCATGGCTGGATCTCAATACAGAAGAAGGACATGAATACTGGATGGCCATGAACCTTGCGGGAGACTATTCGGCTGCAAACCATCAGGTCATCCACAGGAAACTTGCTGCTGCCATCTCTGACAAACCTGCTGCCACAATCGAGAACCACCACAATTTCGCCTGGAAGGAGCATCTGGCTGACGGCACAGAAGCCATTATCCATAGAAAGGGAGCTACGCCCGCCCTGATCGGTTCCTGCGGAGTTATTCCGGGGTCCATGACCACCCCAGCATTTATCGTCAAAGGCAAAGGGAATCCGGAATCCCTCAATTCGGCATCCCACGGTGCAGGCCGGATGATGTCGCGTTCCGAGGCAAAGCGTCGTTTCACGGATAAGACACTTGAGCAAATGCTTTGCAAAGCCGGTGTGGAACTGATTGGCGGAGGAGCCGACGAAGCACCGGGTGCCTATAAGGACATTCTGAAAATCATGGAATATCAGAAAGACCTTGTTGAAATAATGGGTACTTTTGAACCCAAGATCGTGCGGATGTCAAAGGACTGATTACGGGTTTTCCCGTGGTTTACATTGAAAACAGAAACAGCATTAACAGTCATTTATCCTTAACCATGAAAAAGCAATAACATTCTTTTATCCTTAAATATGAAACAGTAAAAGCAGTTTTTTATCCTTAACTATGAAAACGCAATTACACCTTATGCCTGAAACATGAATCTGTCATTATGAATGTATGGTTTTAAACAAGAATCTTTGGTAACGCTTTTGATTTTAAATATGAATTCGAAATAACAGTCACCGGACTTTGATCATGGATCTGCAATAATGGCTGCATCTCTTCAGATATGGATCCGTTATTATTACTGATCATTTGAAACCTGAATGTGATACAATGAATGCTGTAAAATATATTGATCTGGATGTAAAAGATTACAAAGAAACGTGGGACTTACAGCAATCAATCCATCAGAAGCTGACAGAGATGAAAACAGGCAAGTCCCCATCCAATGCCCGGCCGCATCTGCTTTTTGTGGAACATCCCCACGTGTATACACTCGGGAAGAGCGGTAAAGAGAACAACCTTCTGATCAATCCTGATTTTCTGAACACAATTGGAGCAACCTTTTATAAAATTGACCGGGGCGGTGACATTACCTATCATGGTCCCGGACAAATTGTAGGGTATCCGATTCTCGACCTGAACGCATTGGATCTGGGAGTTAAACAATACATTGCCACCCTCGAACAGGTCATCATTAAAACCCTGCGGGAATATCATATTCTTGCTGAACGCATGGAAGGTGCTACCGGAGTATGGCTCGACATCAATAAACCGGACCTGTCCAGGAAAATATGTGCTATGGGTGTAAAGGTCAGCAGGGGTATTACCATGCACGGTTTTGCCCTGAATGTCAGCACCAACCTGAGTTACTTCAATCACATCAATCCCTGCGGTTTCTCCAGTAAAGCGGTTACTTCCATGGAAAAGGAACTCGGATACAAACCCCCGATGAGCATTGTAAAAGAAAAACTCTTAAGCCATTTTAAAATACTATTCGGATTTGAGTTGATCTGATTTTTTTGCTAATATGCTCAGTGGTGACACCGGAACCTGCCAGTTTCTGTATTATATAACAGATTTCACCAGGGGTCTCCGTTTCTTCGCAACCGGGACCATGACCGTTACAGCTCCGGGGACAATACCCACTTTAAGCTTTTTGTGAAAAGTCAAAGGCTCACCGTCCGTATGCAACGTTACTTTTTTCTTCCCTTTTCTCTTCAGACTGGCTTTCTTAATCCGCATGACCTCAAGGTAAGGACTCTGATCAATATTCTTAAAGAACAACCGTAAACCCAGCGTTATGGTCGATGACCTGGGAAATGGCCTGAGGATGCATAAATCAAGCATACCGTCATCAATCAGGGCATTCGGGGCAATATAGGCATTGTTGCCAAACTGGCCTGCATTGGCAAAAGTCACCATAAAGGCATCCAGTTTGATCTTCTTCCTGCTGATCTTCAGTATATATGATTTCGGGGAATAATGGACATACTGGTGAATGGTGGCTCTTAAATAGCTGATCATGCCGCGACGGCTGTCTTTGGCAAATACCTTGCCGACAGATGCATCAAAACCCGTACCGCATGTGCAGAAGAAATACCTGTGATTGACAATGCCCGCATCAATTTTTCGTGTTTTGTAATTATTAATGACTGCCAGTGCATCAGGTATGTTTACCGGTATCCTTAGGTATCTGGCCAGGCCGTTGCCTGAACCTGCCGGGATGATGCCCAGTTTGCAGTCAGATCCGACCAGGGCACTGGCAACCTCATTGACGGTGCCGTCTCCGCCGACCGCCACAATCCTGTCATACTTCTCTCCGATCTTTTCTTTGGTAATTTCAAAAGCATTTCCGGATCGCTCCGTTATATATATCTGATAAGGTTCTTTTTGAAAACTTTGCTGAATAACTTCAATTATACCGTCTTTCTGGCGTATGCCGGCAATGGGATTGATGATAAAGACCACAGGTTTTGCTTCTTTTGAATTTTTTGCCATCCGGAAAAACTTTTAATGCAAAAAATGAAAGATAACAAATTAATCCATAAAGAAATATGAACTTCATATATTTTCACGGGAAATATACGATAACTTACCACCGTTTTATAATATCGTTAAATTTGCCGTTACACTGTTCCAGCATACCCTAAAAAGCAAGGTTTTTAGCCATGCCGTTTCAATTTGAAAATATCAGTATTTCAACATCTTCTTACACAAACATAAACAGGTGGTCCGTCCTGTTGTTTCTGCTGATAGTGTTTGTTCCGGTCGTTCCGGCTCAACCGGGTGGCAAGGCATATCAGTTCCTGGAAATCACCAATTCGGCAAGGATTGCCGCGACAGGAGGAAGCGCAATAGCAGTGTATGATGACGATTTGAACGTGGCTTATCACAATCCCGGACTGTTAAATGCTGATATGCACCATGAGCTGGTATTGAATTACGTCAATTATTTTGCCGGTATCAATTACGGTTATGCAGCATGCGCGGCGAATATCGGAAGAAAAGGCACGGTGGCCGGAGGCATTCACTATCTGAACTATGGCAGGTTTGACGGGGCTGATGAAAACGGATTGCTTACGGGCACTTTCCGGGCAGCTGATTATTCTGTCAACATCTCATATGCCAGGCCTGTTGACAGTCTTTTTTCTGCAGGATTTACGGTGAAATCGATTTATTCCGACCTGGAGGCTTATCATTCGACTGCTATCGCTTTTGACATAGGGTGTTCCTATCATAATCCCGCATTGAACTTTACGGCTGGTCTGGTATTCAGAAATGCAGGCTGGCAAATGTCGTCCTATTATATGTTTGGGGACCGCGAAGCTTTGCCTTTTAATATAGCAGCCAGTTTCTCGCAGGGACTGCAATATGCACCCGTAAAGTTTTTTCTTGTGGCTGAACATCTCGAAAAATGGGATCTTACATATAAATCTGAATTGACGTCAGAAAACACTTCTTATAACTTAACGAAAGATCTGACGGGTGAAAGTGGTTTTGACCAGTTCGTCGATAAATTTATGCGTCACATTGTTGCCGGCGCAGAATTCTATCCAAACAAAAATATCATTCTGAGACTGGGATACAACTACCGGAGGCGTCAGGAAATGAAAATTGATAGCAAGCCCGGAATGGTTGGATTTTCATGGGGACTGGGTATCAGGATATCCAAATTCCGATTTGATTACGGCCGTTCCGCATACCATCTTGCCGGAGGTGTAAATTATTTTTCACTCAGTGTAAATCTTGATGAGTTGAAAAAGAATTTCTGACATCCTGCGCCCATCCCATTATGGATCTTTAATGACAGCTTTTTAATCTTTCATGACAGCTTGATATAATTTTATATTTTTACCCGGAATTAATCACCCGGGCAATAAAATGATCCATTCAGCCATAATAGCAATCGACGGTTATTCATCCAGCGGTAAAAGTACTTTTGCCAGGGCAATCGCTTCTGAACTGGGGTATATTTATATCGACAGCGGAGCCATGTACAGGGCCGTTACCCTGTATTGTCTTGAAAATGGCATCCTGACTGCCGACCGGCTGGATCATAAAAAACTGACAGAATCACTCGACAAGATCGATATAGAATTTTCCGTTGATCCGGAAACTCGCAAGCAGTTTACCCTGCTCAACGGAATAAATGTTGAAGACAAAATCAGGGGGATCGGGGTCTCAGAAGTAGTCAGCAAAGTAAGTCAGGTTAAGGAAGTGCGCAGCAAAATGGTACGTTTGCAAAGGAATATCTCAAAAAAAGGAGGTGTGGTCATGGAAGGCCGGGACATTGGAACTGTCGTCTTTCCGGATGCAGGGATGAAAATCTTCATGACTGCCGCGGCTGATATAAGGGCCAGGCGAAGATATGATGAACTGGCGCAGAAGGGCGTTAAGATAAGTTATGAGGAGGTTCTGGAAAACATCCGGATGCGCGACCGTGAGGATGAGAACCGGATTGAAAGTCCTTTGCGCAAAGCTGAAGATGCCCTTACGCTCGACAACAGTAACATGACCCCCGATGAACAGATGAGGTGGTTCAGGCGTAAATGGAAAAGTATAAACCGCAGCTATGAAAATCAATATTGATCCATACGCCGGCTTTTGCTTTGGAGTGACCAAAGTTGTCGAAATGGCCGAAGAGATCCTTCACCGTGAACATCATTTGTATTGTCTTGGTGACATTGTGCACAATGCCAAAGAGATTGAAAGACTTAAAAATCTTGGTCTGGAGATCATATCAAACGATCAGTTCCTGAAACTCTCAAGCTGTAAGGTACTGATCAGGGCGCACGGGGAACCTCCTGAAACATATCAGCATGCATTGAACAACAATATTGAGATTGTTGACGGCACCTGCCCGATCGTATTAAAACTGCAAAGCAAAATTGAAAAAGATTATACTGAAAATTACTCAACCAGAGCACAGATCGTCATTTACGGCAGGAAAGATCATGCTGAAGTCAGGGGACTTGCGGGACAGACCGGTAACAATTGCATCATCGTGGAATCACTGCGGGATCTCGACAAAATCGACTACCACCGGCCTGTGTTCCTGTATGCACAAACAACCATGAATCCCGGGAATTTTGAGAAGATCATTTCGGTTATCAACAAAAGAATAGCAGAGGAAGGAATGGCCACCAGAACGATGAAATGCACGAACTCGATTTGTGGTCAGGTTTCCGGCCGTATTCCGCGCCTTAAAAAGTTCTGCCTTGATAACGACGTCATAATATTTGGAAGTTCAAAAAAAAGTTCAAATGGAAGGCTCCTTTTTCAGCAGTGCAGGAATGTAAATGAAAGATCCTATTTTGTATCAGAGATCAGTGAAATAGATCCTGAATGGCTCAGGAATGCACTTATGGTGGGTATAACCGGTGCGACATCAACACCCCGCTGGTTTCTTGAGGAAATTGCTTTATTTCTGCGAAGACAATTGAAATGATTATGAATACGTGCAACTTCTGAAATCAATAATTAACTTGACAATACAATATGAAAGAGATCAAAAAAATCGGTGTATTAACTTCAGGCGGAGATGCGCCGGGAATGAATGCTGCTGTCAGGGCTGTGGTTCGCACAGGGATCTATAACGGACTGGAAGTATATGGGATCCGCCGGGGCTATCAGGGAATGATAGAAGGTGAAATTGTCCTGCTTGACACGGATTCGGTCAGCGGTATCATACACCTTGGAGGGACTATCCTGCAAACCGCCCGTTGCAAGGAGTTCTTTTCTTTTGAAGGCAGAAAAAAAGCTTATGAACAACTGATGCTATCCGGTATTGATGCGGTGATCATTATTGGAGGTGACGGTTCATTCACAGGTGCCGGCATTATGTCAAAGGAATTTGACATCCCGTTTATCGGCATACCCGGAACAATAGATAACGATCTGTACGGAACAGATTATACCATTGGTTTTGACACTGCTTTAAATACTGTTGTACAGGCTGTTGACAAGATACACGACACGGCCACGTCACACGGCAGGATATTTTTTGTTGAGGTCATGGGTAAAGAGGCCGGTTTTGTCGCCCTCCAGAGCGGAATTGCCTGCGGAGCCGAAGGTATTCTGATACCCGAAGAGAAAGGAGACCTGAACAAAATCAGAAAATACCTTACAGATCGTGCAAGAAGAAAAAAATCAAGTATCATCATGGTTGCCGAAGGCGAAGATGAAGGTGGAGCCATATCAATTGCCAATAAAATGAAAGAGGAATTTCCGGATTTTGACATCCGCACAACCATCCTGGGACATGTACAACGTGGTGGATCACCTTCGGCGTTCGACCGGATCATCGCCAGCCGTATGGGGAAAGATGCTGTTGAAGCATTGATGGATAACCAGAAAAGCATTATGATTGGTGTTGTGAATGGTGAAATTGTGCATGTACCACTCAGCAAAACAGTTAAGTTGCATAAAATGGTTAACATGGAGCTGCTGGAGATGGTTGATATTCTGAGCTGAAACACATTGGCCTGTAGCATAAAGATAATTGCATAAAAGTGAATGACATCTACTGAATTGCTGAGTCTGACCGCATATTGAAGGTATGGTCATTATGAATAACCTGATCTTATGACATCAAACAACCTGTATGCCGATGTAATACTTCCCCTTGCGGTAAAAGGAAGCTTTACTTACCGCCTGCCCCCTGAGACAGGCACGGAAATATCGCCCGGCATGCTTGTATCCGTTCCGTTCGGCAAAAAAAAAATATATACGGCAGTAATTTACAAAGTATATCAGAACAAACCTTCCGGATATGAAATTAAAAACATCGTTTCGGTCCTTGATGCAAAACCGGTCGTGAATGACCTCCAGATCAAGCTGTGGGAATGGATCAGCGAATATTACATGTGTACGCTGGGTGAAATCTGCAATGCAGCGCTTCCTTCCGGATTGAAACTCGAAAGTGAGACCCGGATCATTCCGCAAAGACTCCCGGATCAGGAAGAACCGCTCGAAGAACCGGAAAAATATGTGCTTGATTTTTTAAGACGTACAGATGGGATGAACATTAAACAATTGCAAAAGGTTTATCAGGACAGGAACGTAATGCCCCTGTTAAAAATCATGATGGATAAGGGTCTGCTTTCCATTGAAGAAAAATTCAGAAAGAAGATCCCTGCAAAAAAGCTTATTATGGTCCGGTTATCAGAAATTTGGAACAATGCGGAACGGATTGATGAGCTGTTTCATAAATTAACGCGATCCGGGGCAAAAAAAAGATTGCTTTCAGTATACCTCGAACTTGCAGGGGAAAGCAATGGCAAAACCGGTGAGGGAATTCAAAAGAACGTTCTGCTTCGTAAAGCTGAAACAGGAAATGCTGTTTTTAATGAAATGATGGAGCAGGAAATATTTGCAATTTCAGAAAAAGAAACCCCGTTGTCGGAAATCACGCTTTCGAAAATCCCCGACCATGAAAGCAAACAGCCCGTAAATCTGAATGATGCCCAGCAACTGGCGTTTCAGGCAATCGTGAAAAATTTTCTGAACCACGACGTTGTTTTGCTTCATGGAGTGACATCCAGCGGAAAAACCGAAATATACATTCATCTGATCCGTGAGACCATAAACAAAGGAAAGCAGGTGCTGTACCTGCTTCCGGAAATTGCACTGACCGCACAGATGATAAACCGGCTCCGGCTGGTGTTCGGGAAAAAAGTTGCGGTTTACCATTCGAAATATTCCGACCGGGAACGACTGGAAACATGGAAAGACCTGCTGCAGGATTGTGATCAAAAAGACCGAAGGGTGAACATCATTCTGGGTGCCCGGTCCTCCATATTTCTTCCTTTCATGAACCTGGGACTGATCATTGTGGACGAAGAACATGAGAACTCCTACAAGCAGTTTGATCCGGCCCCGCGATACCATGCAAGGGATACGGCCATAATACTTGCGGGATTGCATGGGGCAAAAGTCGTTCTTGGCACAGCAACCCCTTCACTTGAATCGTATCACAACAGCACGACCGGAAAATACGGACTCGTTGAATTGCCCGACCGGTATCTCGATATGAAGATGCCCGAGATTCTTGTGGTAAATACCCGTGAAGCCCGGCGCCGCAAGGCAATGTATTCCCACTTTTCAGCAGTACTTGCAGACCACATAACACGAGCGCTTCAGAATCATAATCAGGTTATCCTGTTTCAGAACAGGCGCGGTTTTTCGTCATATCTGCAATGCCAGGACTGTGGATATATACCCTTGTGCAGACGGTGCGATGTCAGTCTCACCTACCATAAAAACAACAACCGCCTTAAATGCCACTATTGTGGTTATTCGGAAGCCGTACCCATGAAATGCCCGGTCTGCAAAAGCGAACACATCCTGATGAAAGGTTTCGGTACGGAAAAAGTTGAGGAGGAAATTGCATTGTTGTTTCCGGGAGCGAATGCAGGACGGCTCGACCTCGACACCACCCGAACCAGGAAATCATATGAGCACATACTGGATGCTTTCGACCGGAAAGAACTTGATATCCTGGTCGGTACACAAATGGTATCCAAGGGACTCGATTTTGATAACGTCAAGGTGGTCGGGATCATGAACGCTGATACCATGCTGAATTACCCCGATTTCAGAGCATATGAAAGGAGCTTTCAGCTCATGGCACAGGTAAGCGGTCGTGCAGGAAGAAAGAAAGAACGCGGTTTGGTCATCATTCAAACCACTTACGATACACATCCTGTCATTGATGCAGTGGTAAAGAACGATTATCATGCATTATATGCAAACCAGGCGGACGAGCGCCGTAAATTCAATTATCCGCCTTTTTCCAGACTGATCTCGGTCACTTTGAAACACAGGGACAGGGAACTGCTCGATGAAGCGGCGGAAAAGCTGGCAAGAAACCTGAAACGCCATTTGGGAGACCGCGTGGTTGGACCGGAATACCCGCTAGTACCCAGGAAACACAATTATCATATGAAAAATATGCTGATCAAGATTGAAAAAGGCAACATGCTTCAGGAAGCCAAAGCTTTCGTATCCGAAGAAATACGTGCATTATTGAGATCCGGCCCTTTTAAATCCATACAGGTCATCCCGGACGTCGATCCCTACTGAGACCTTTGGAATTGCCTGTCAGTTTTCATGAAGATGTTTTTAAGCCTGCATTTTACCTTGACCGTTGCGACTAAACCCGGCGATGGATTTGTATATATTATAGTTTCAGTCTGTTCTTCTGATCCCGTATAGGAAAATTTCCTAATTTAACCATATGATTCAATCCTGACTTAAGGTTTCAGGTAACTCTTCCTGTGATATGATTATCGTCGCACTCACAGATCTGCACGGCCGGACCGGAATCATTAAGGCCTTATCCCCTCGGCTCCGGTCAGCCGACCTCGTGATCCTTTGCGGGGATATCACACATTTTGGGCACAGGAATGAGATCGCATCAATCGTAGATTCCTTCCGTAAGATTAATCCAAATATTGTTGCGGTTTCCGGAAATTGTGATTACCCCGAAGCTGAACGATATCTGGCTGCAGAAGGAATTTCTTTATCCGGAACTGTCAAAGAAATAAACGACTTTTGCTTTTTCGGACTGGGCGGGTCACTGCCATGTCCGGGACGCACACCGAATGAATATTCAGAAGAAGAATATGAGGCGATCCTCTCAGGATTCACACTGCCATCCGGCAAACCGTGTATTATGGTATCACACCAACCTCCTTTTGATAGCATGAATGATACTGTTTCTCCCGGTGTTCATGTCGGGAGCAGAATCATCCGCCGCTTTATCGAAACCAACAGTCCTTTGATCTGTTTCACCGGACACATTCATGAAGGAACAGGAATTGACCATATCGGTGAAACAGCTGTCGTGAATCCCGGACCGGCATTTGCGGGAGGGTATGCACAGGCCGAAATTGAAGGAACTTCTGTAAAAGCATTATCTGTCTTAAACTTCAAAGATTCTTCCCGGTAAACAGTACTTTTATTTCAGGAGTTTCCCGGGAACGATGCATATCATGATCGAAGCTGTTTTAATTAACCTGACTTATCATGATCCAGATCATTTCATTTAATCATTGAAAATTATAAATTTACCAATAAATGGTATTAAACCCCAGGGCAAGCCCTGGACCCTTATTCTGGGGCATGATCTGGAGAATTAAACTACTATGGAGCTATAAATAAAATTATATACGTATGAAGCCTATACCAAGACGAAAGTTCATTAAAGGCACTTCCATTGCCGGTAGTGCTTTGCTGCTGCTTCCTGAGCTGGAAATCAAAAGGTTCATTCAGTCTGCTCCTTCAACAGGATATTTCCTGAATGAATTTGGAATTGATGAATCCCTTTGTAAGAAATTGCTTGACAAAGCATTGTCAAAAGGTGGAGACTTTGCCGACCTGTATTTCGAGTATACCGTTTCTAATACTCTGGGGCTCGAAGATGGTAAAGTAAACCAGTCATATGGTAATATTCTGCTCGGCGTTGGCATTCGAACCGTAAAGGAAGACCAAGTGGGATACGGCTTCACCCAAGATCTCAGTGAAGAATCCATGGTTTCAGCCGCTGCTACGGCAGCTTCCATAGCCGATTCCGCTGCTACCACAAACGAATACAGTTTCAGAAGGCCGGAGTCGGGCCAGTATTACCCTGTTGACCCGGAACTGATTGAAATTCCGGTTAAATCCAAACTTCCTATTGTACAGGCCATCAACGAAAAATGTTTTGCTGCTTCTCCGACCATCGTCAAAGTGAATGCAGGCTTTGCCAACTCCGTAAAGCGCATCATGATCGTTACAAGCGACGGCATTCTTTATGAAGATGCCATTCCCGGAGGTTACCTTTATGCTGCCGTTGTTGCCCAAAAAGACGGCCGTTACGAACAGGCTTCATGGAATCTTGGCGGGAAACGCAATTTTTCATATTACAATGATGATACAATAAATGAAATTGCAGAGAAAGCAGTGACCAACGCAACGACACTTTTTAAGGCCATTCAACCTCCTGCAGGGGAAATGCCTGTGGTTTTAGGACCGGGTATAACGGGTGTCTTACTGCATGAAGCCATTGGCCACGGCATGGAAGCCGATTTTAACCGCAAGAATATTTCCGTATACAGCACCTTGATCGGTAAGAAAGTCGCCGAACCTTTTATCACGATCATTGATGATGCTACCAATATGAATCTTGCCGGAAGTATCAATGTGGATGATGAAGGTACTCCCGGACAAAGCACCGTTCTGGTAGAAAACGGTATTCTTAAAGGATATCTCCACGATAAGATCTCCGCAAAACATTACGGAGTTGAGCCGACCGGTAACGGCCGACGCCAGGATTTTATGAATTACCCGATGCCCCGCATGCGCAACACATATATGCTCGGAGGCGATGCACAACCGGATGATGTAATCAAAGCGGCAGGAAACGGGATATATGTCGAAGATGTAAGTAACGGAGAGGTGAAAATAGGCGAGGGCGATTTTGCATTTTACATCTCCAAGGGGAAAATGATCGAGAACGGTAAACTGACCGCTCCGATCAAGGATGTCAACATTATGGGCAACGGACCAAAAATGCTGACCAACATTATCTTAGCAGCAAACGACCTGGAAATGTACCAGGGTGGAGCCGGACAGTGCGGTAAAAGCGGCCAGGGAGTCCCTGTATCATTCGGACTGCCTACCTGTCTTGTTAAATCATTAACCGTTGGCGGAACCCAACAGAAAGTAAAACAGTCATGAATAAAATCAATAAACAGCAGCAAAATTTCAACGAACTGGCTGACTGGGTGATCGACCGGACTCTTAAATCCGGTGCCAACGGATGCAAGGTAAACCTTTCAAAAACACGTTTTGTTGATATTATTTACCGCGAACGCAGGCCCGATGTCATTAAGGAAGCTACCACACAGTCTTTATCCCTTGAGGTGTTTGTGAATAACAGATACGCCTCGCAGTCAACCCCCGACCTTCGAAAGACCACGCTGGAAAGTTTTATCAATGATGTAATCGATAATGCTAAAATAGTGGAAGAGGATCCCTTCCGCACACTTCCCGATCCTGAGTATTATAAAGGACAGACAAATGAGAACCTTTTACTGAATGACCCCTCCTACGGGCAACACACACCGGAAGAAAGGCATGACATAGTAAAAAAAGTGGAAGATGCATGCCTGAAAAATGGTGGGGATAAAGTAATTTCTGTTGAAGCGGAAGAATACGACCAGCATTATGAAGAGTATGTAAAAACAAGCAACGGCTTTGAAGGGTCGACAGAATCGACAGAATTCTGGGCTGGTGCTGAAATGACGGCACAGGATGAAGGAGATCGTCGTCCTAATGGTTATAACTACATGGGATCCAGATATTTTGGCGACCTGCCTTCTCTGAATGATATCGGAAGGATTGCAGCTGAAAGAACACTGGATCTTATGGGAGGTAATAAAATACCTTCCGAAACCCTTCCTGTGATCATTGAAAGCCGTAATGTTGCAACAATAGGCAATGGTTTTTTGAATGCATTGGCGGGAGCAAACATTCAGCAAAAACGATCATTTTTGGCAGATAAAAGGGGACAAAAAGTTGCGAGTGATGTTTTCACAGTGATCGATGATCCTTTCATACCAAAAGCATTCGGATCTAAATACTATGATGGTGACGGTTTTCCTGCGAGACGCAGGGAGCTAATCACAAAAGGCACAATCAACGAGTTCCTCATAGGTTGGTATTACAGCAGGAAACTGGAATGCGAGCCTACATCTTCCAGCGTCTCAAACCTGATCATTCCGCCGGGTCATCGTTCGGTGGATGAGATCATCAAAGAACTGGGCAGGTGTATATTGATCACCGATTTTATCGGGGGCAACTCCAATTCAACCACAGGGGATTTCTCAATCGGGATTATCGGAAAACTATATGATAAAGGCCAGTTTGTGCAATCTGTCGCCGAAATGAACATCGCCGACAATCATCTGAACTTCTGGAACAAGCTGGTTGAAGCGGCAAATGATCCCTGGATATACAGTTCTGCACGACTGCCCAGTCTGGTATTCGAGGATGTAATAGTGGCAGGAGTTTAATTAACAAACACTCCAACCAGTTCCCAGTCGTCGGGGTGTCTGAAAATCTGATTATGAAGCAACTGATCGAATGTGT
>JAFGRC010000071.1 GCA_016935355.1 Bacteroidales bacterium | reverse complement strand
CCCTCTACCGAATTAATGAAAAGTCAGTTGGCACCGCTAATAAAAAGGTGGAAACTTCTACCGCACTAAATGTCACAAGTCAGGAATTTTAAGTTAGTACAATCCCGGAATTTTCCTATAGCAGTTCTGCCATAGGAATATAAGGTATGCCAAAGGTATTTGCGACGTTTTCATAAACACATTTACCCTGATACAAATTGACGCCGCGTTTGATATCTTCACATTTCAGGCAGGCTGCTTCAAGTCCCATTTCCGCGATCATCAGGCCGTAGGGAAGGGTGGCGCTGGTGAGCGCCTTCGTTGATGTTAATGCCACAGCCCCGGGCATGTTGGCCACTCCATAGTGAACAATACCGTCTATTACATATACGGGATCGTCGTGTGTGGTTGGTTTTATGGTTTCCACACAACCACCCTGGTCGACTGCAACATCAACGATTACGGCACCTTTCTTCATTATGGGAAGATGTTCCCTTTTCACAAGAACAGGGGCTTTGGCTCCGGGGAGCAGGACGGCTCCAATGATCAGGTCGGATTCACGCAGGATCTTCTCTATGTTGGCATCAGTGCTGTAAAGTGCTGTGATCCGCGACCCGAAAATATCATCGAGGTAAGCCAGTTTATTGGCATTGACATCGAGTATTGTAACTTCCGCTCCGATACCCGTGGCGATTTTACAGGCATTTGTTCCCACGACGCCGCCTCCGATAATGCCCACCTTGCCACGTTCCACTCCGGGTACGCCACCCAATAATACTCCGCGACCACCAAATGTTTTTTCAAGATATTTGGCGCCTTCCTGTATGGCCAACCGTCCCGCAATCTCGCTCATAGGCTGAAGACACGGCAGGTGTCTGTCGGAAGTTTCAATGGTTTCATAGGCAACACCTTTTATCCCGGCTTTCATCATGGCCCCGGTCAGTTTCCGGTCCGCAGCCAGATGCAGGTAGGTAAACAATATCTGGTTTTCTCTGAACAGGTCGTATTCTTCAGGCAGTGGTTCCTTGACTTTGATGATCATTTCGCTGTCAGCAAATATCTTTTCCCTTTCCGGTTCGATGAACGCTCCGGCCTGTCTGTATTCCTCATCCGAAAATCCGGCGGCCAGTCCGGCACCTTGCTGTATGGTGACGGTATGATTTCTGGAAACATATGATTTTACATCCGTAGGTATCAGTCCCACACGGTATTCATGTTTTTTTATCTCTTTCAGGCATCCTATTTTCATGAGGTCAGGTATTAGGGTAATATGGCGTTTTTCCGGGTATTTCTGTTCAAAGTAAGCAATCAGGTCGGAAATGCACCATGACTTTGGTCATTAACCTTACAATCTGAGTATCTCGAGAAAGTTCATGTGTAATAGAACAGGCTTTCAAGCTCATTGCGGAGGTTTACATAATTAACCGTGACATGTTCGGGTACATGGAGAATCATGGGTGAGAAATTCAGAATTGCCAGTATTCCTGAAGAAACGAGCTTATCGCATACCTCCTGTCCTGCTGCTTCGGGTACTGCTATAATGGCAGCTTTCACACCATATTCCCTGATTATTTCTTCAATTTTATCCGGATGATAGACGGGAATAACGTTTTTCCGTGTGTATTTTGACGGGTCCAGGTCGAATCCCGCTACAGTAATGATCTTATTTTCCCTGAAACCCTGGTAGTTGGCAAGTGCCTGTCCGATGTTCCCCATACCGACGATGATCACATACCGTTCACCGTTCTGCCTGAAGATATTGTTAATTTCCTGCAACAGGTATTCTATTTCATACCCGCCTCGTTTGCTGCCCTTTATACCAAAACAGGAAAAGTCCTTTCTTACCTGCTCTGCTGTCACTCCCGCTTCTTCACCAAGATTATAGGAGAACACTTTTGTAAATCCCAGCCGCTGGAATTTATTTAGACATATTCTGTATAACAAAAATCGCTTCAATATTTTATGGCTGATCATCACCGGATATTACCTTGACATTTAATATAATAAAAATGAAAAGCAGCATGGCTATGAAATTGTGCCGCTGAAAAACTATAAAAACTTGTAAAAAACTTTTGTCAAAGATATTTATTTGCTTTATATTTAATCGATTTTTTGTGAAAAAAAGAACAAAAAATGAATGATGTTCTTGAGATAACACGTGATAATTGGAACTTATTTCTCGCATCACTGTTAGATGAAATGAACATTTTTGTTCCCGTGAACAATGGTTATAGTACAGAATACAAGCTATTCACATCAGATCTTGAAAATGTTGTTTACAACCGTCCCATTCCCGTTACACCTTTAAAACAGTTCTTTCTGCCGGTTAAGGAAAATGTTGTTATTAATAAAGAAATTCACAATAAAAAACTGATTATCGGTATTCCTTCTTGTGATCTTGCCGGACTCGACCTGCTGGATGAGATTTATCTGGATGAACGGTTTGTCGATTCAGCATACAAGGACAACCGGGATCATACCATTCTGATCGGAACCGACTGTCATGATATCCGTGAAAACTGTCATTGCACGTCATATGGTATTGAACCTTATCCTGAATCCAATGCGGATGCAACGCTGGCGGCAATTGACGGTAAAATGATCTTTACCGTTAAATCGGACAAGGGATCAGCCTTATTTGACCGCTGCAGAAAGTCTTTTCCGGTTGAAAAACCCGGGGAGGCGATGTTGAAACAGGTGCAACAGAAAAGAAAAGAAACGAAAGACAAACTTGCTGCACAAAATCAGCATCTGCCTGATTATGCAGCCACAGGTGACCTGATCAAAAGATCCGGAGAAGATATCTGGATCAGGCATTCATCAACATGCGTATCCTGTGGTGCATGCGCTACGATTTGCCCGACCTGTACCTGTTTTCTTTTGATTGACAGGCCTGACTTTGAAAAAGTGAGGCAGGTTGATGCCTGTCAGTATCCCGGATTTGAGAGGATTGCGGCTGGTGAGGATCCACTGCGTAAAAAACATGTGAGGTTCAGAAACCGGTATATGTGCAAATATGTCTGGAAACCTGAAACTTTTAAATCAATTGCCTGCACGGGCTGTGGAAGATGCATCGACTGTTGTATCGGCAACATCAGCAAGAACAAAATATTCCTGGAAATGGCTGCCAACTCATAAGAATATATTATGTCTGATCAGGTGAACATTTATAAACCGTTAAGGGCCAAAGTGGAAAAGGTCATTGCTGAATCTCCCAGTATCAAATCCTTTGTACTTTTACCCGAAACGGAATTTTCTTTCAGGACCGGAGAATTCATTGAACTGACAATAAACGGATATGGGGAAGCCCCTTTTACACCGTCCTCATCTCCGCTTGAAAAGAAGAAAATTGAAGTGACTGTGATGAAAGCTGGATATGTCACGGAAAGGATCCATGAACTGCAAAAGGGGGATGTTGTCGGTATCAGGGGCCCTTTCGGCAGGGGATATCCGCTTGACAGGTTTTATGGTAAAGAAATAGTGATCCTGGGCGGAGGCTGCGGATTTGCGCCGATAAGGTCCCTTTTATACAACCTGATTGCAGAAAAGGACAAATTTGAAAAAGTTACCCTGTGTTATGGTGCCAAAACACCTGAAGACTGTATCTACAAACCTTTTGTGGATGAACTGAGAAAAGTGGAAAAATTCGAAGTGCTCAGATCGGTAGATAAAGCTGATGAAGGCTGGGACGAGAAAGAGGGTGTGGTAACCGTTCTGCTCGATGACATACAGGTAAATATCGCAAATTCGGTAGCCGTGGTGTGCGGACCACCGGTCATGATGAAATTCGGCACATTCAAATTGCTTGAAATGGGCTATCCGGAACATGATATTTTTCTTTCCATGGAAAAAAACATGTCATGCGGACTGGGGAAATGCGGTCACTGTATGATGGGTAAATATTATGTGTGCAAAGACGGACCGGTGTTTACTTATGAAGAAATAAAAGATCAACCGGATATCTGGAAGTGACAGGATTATGGGTAAAAAACTGCTTATCGATTTACTGAAGCTCAGGGATTATGAAAAAGTTCCCGTAGAAGGTGTATTCAAGCAGAACGGCTACGAGCTTTCCTTTAAAACAATCCGCGAACTGGCTACTTTTCAGTTTACCTGCCGGAAATGCGAAAAAGCTCCCTGTGTTCACGCCTGTCCGGTTGAGGCACTTAAAAAAGATGAGCACGGTATGATCACCAGAGCGATATACAAATGCATCCGCTGTAAATCCTGCATTGTGATCTGTCCCTTTGGTACACTGGTAGATGACCTTTTTGCGGCCAAGACATCGGGACGCAAATTCCTGCATCTTACCGGTGAAAAAGACATGCTGGAATTTGCAGGCCATTTTCCGGATGATGTAATCACCGTGGTTGATATGGAGGAGAACCCGGATCAGCATATCTTTAAATTGACAAACCAAATCCTGATAAAGGAACAACCCTGGAAATAGCCTATGTATAAAGATCTTCTATATTATCTGATTTTTCCTGGATTTATTTTCATCTCGGTCGCAGGAGCATTTCTGAGCTGGTTTGATCGCAAAATTACGGCATGGGTTCAGTTCCGCAAAGGGCCACCGGTACTGCAGCCGTTTTATGATTTTTTTAAACTGTTGCTTGTTAAGGAGACGATACTTCCCGCAGGAGGTTCCCGGCTGACCTTTTTAATGGCGCCGGTATTTGCATTGGCAGGAGCTTCCGTCTCGGGCATTCTGATCATGTTGCCGGCACTGGGTTTAAAATCGGGTTTCAGCGGAGACATTATTGTCATATTCTACATGCTGGCAATTCCATCGGTGACCTATATGATCGGAGCGTTGGCTGCCGGCAATCCTATGGCTTCAGTAGGTGCATCCCGTGAGATGAAACTGATCATCAGCTATGAGCTTACGTTTTTGCTGATCGTTGCAGCCATTATACTGAAAGCTGATATGTCCATCAAAGTTCAGGATATCATTCTTGCACAGGTTGAGAAGGGACCTTTTATCGGAAGCCTTTCAGGGATCCTGCTGTTCGTTGCATTTGTCTTTTGCATGCAGGCTAAACTGGGTCTGGTCCCTTTTGATATGGCAGAAGCGGAAACAGAAATCACACACGGATCATTTATTGAATACTCAGGGACTGCCTATGCTTTTATCCGGCTTACAAAATACATGATGCTTTTCATTTTGCCGGCATTTTTGTGCATTATCTTACTGGGCGGTTTCAGGACTGACGGGATCCATTTGCTGTGGACAGTGATGAAAATGATCGGAGTGGTATTGCTGATCACGCTGATCAGGAATACCAATCCAAGAGTACGGATCGACCAGGCCATGAGATTCTTTTTTATCTGGATGAACCTGCTGGTAATTGCTGCGATTGTTCTGATATATTTTGGTTTGTAAAAATTAATAAATTGGGTTTTAAAGAGTATTGTTTTAAAAAATCATTGTGGTTGTTCCATTTCGGAGGAGCATCCTGTAACAATTGCGATATTGAAATACTTGCCTGTCTGACACCACGGTTTGACGTGGAACGGTTCGGTATGCAGCTCGTAGGCACCATAAGGCATGCAGATGTGCTGCTGGTCAACGGATCCATCAATCAAAAGGATAAGGTAAGATTGCTGGAGTTATATGAACAGGCCCCGAAACCGATTCTTGTGGTTGCGATCGGTGCATGTGGCTGTACAGGCGGAATATTTGCCGAAGGCAACACATTTGCAGGACCCGTTGACAAGATCATACCCGTTGATGCTTACATCCCCGGATGTCCGCCAAAACCTGAAGCTATCATTGCCGGCATTGTAAAACTTTTACACAAATAGAGATACAAAAACCAATGAATTAACGGATCATGAATGCTGCGCCCGAAATACTGAAACTGCAGGAGCACTTTGGTAAAGCAATTTATCATGTTGAGGTCAAAAGTGATAAAAGGGCGGTACTGACTGTGAATCCGGCAAAAATTACGGAATTCGCCGGTTATCTGTTCAAAAATTTGAAGCTCAGATTTATTATTGCCTCAGCCATGGAGACGGATGAAGGCATCGAGATCCTGTATCATTTCAGCATCGATGTAACAGGACAGATCTTAAATCTGCGGGTGGTGCTTGACCGTGAGAATCCGGTCATTGAATCACTCACTGTGATCTTTGAAGCTGCAAACTGGATTGAGCGGGAAATGCATGAAATCCTGGGCATTCAGTTCCGGAACCATCCCAATCCCGAGAAACTGATCTCTGAAGGAAACTGGGCTGAGGGGGTGTATCCGTACAGGAGGACAGAAGTTAAAAAAGCGAACATTAAACACGAAACTTGAAACAGAGAAAAGAGGAAGCAATTATCAATCATTAATGAGCAATGAGTAAAATCATCCCTATAGGACCTTATCATCCGCTTCAGGAAGAACCTGAACTTTTCAAGCTTTATTGCGAAGGTGAAATCGTTAAGGATATCAAATGGGAAACAGGATACAATCATCGTGGTATTGAAAAACTGAGCGAATCCAAAACCTTTGACCAGGTTTTCTTTCTGGTTGAAAGGGTGTGTGGTATCTGTTCAACATCCCATCCTTTTGCCTTTGCCAACTGCATGGAAGAAATAGCTGATATTGAAATAACAAACCGGACAAAATATATCCGGTCGATCATCGGTGAACTTGAACGCATTCACAGCCATCTGCTGTGGCTGGGGCTTGCAGGTCATTTCCTGGGGTATAATACGGTTTTCATGTGGGTCTGGAAATACCGTGAACCGGTGCTCGACCTGTTTGAAATGATCACAGGCAACCGTAACAGCTATGCCATGTTTAAAATTGGCGGCGTCAGAAGGGATATCCCGAATGATAAAATTCCGGCGATACAGGAGGTCCTTGACGGACTGAAGAAGAAACTGGATCTGCTCACCGGGGCAGTCATGGATGATCCGGTCATACATGCCCGTACCAAAGGTGTGGGTGTGCTTACCAGGGAAGACATCATCGATTATGCTGCCGTTGGACCGACAGCGCGGGCTTCAGGAGTTGATATAGATGTCAGGCGGGATGACCCCTATGCTGCCTATCCGCTGGTCAACTGGAAAGTGATCACGGCAAAAGAGGGAGATGTGTTTGCCAAAGTTGAGGTCAGGTTGCTTGAGATGTATGAATCCGTTTCCATTATAGAGCAATGTCTTGAAGGACTGAAAAATGAAAAGGAGGGTGACATTGAGGTGCCGATCGATGAAATACCGGCAGGTATGGGGACAGGAAGGGCTGAGGCGCCCCGTGGTGAAGTATTTCATTTTGTCAGGACCGACGGTTCAAATTTTCCGGTCAGACACAAAATAAGGGCTCCGAGCTATGTGAACATTGCCACCTTCAGAAAATCATGCATTGGCCAGACCATATCGGATGCAACGATTTCACTGGCGGCTGTCGACCCGTGTTACTGCTGTACGGAACGGATGGCATATGCCTATGATGCCGTGACGGGGAAAAAATTACTGAACGGATCAGAACTCGTGAAATTATCACAGGACAGAACCGATGAGATCAGAAAAAAATCTAATTGACCCGCTATGAATTTAATCATTACATATCTTGAGATCATCATACTGCTTCCGGTGATTGCGGGTGTCATACTGTTCTTTTTACCTGAAAAATACCGGAAAATAAAAAGTCTTGCAGCACTGGCCGTGTCTTTGATGGTCCTGTATTACACTGTGAAATTGTATTTTTCAGGTGGCGCACCCGGACAGATCAACCTGATTGAAACGGGATTTCTGAACTGGCTCGGCACATCGTATTTATCGGGCTCCTCCGGTAATTTTTTCATGCTCAACCTCGATAATCTCGCCAGGTTCATTCTACTGCTGGTTGCATTTTTTTCTGTTCTGATCCTTTTGTATTCCTATGTTTACATGGACCGGAAGAATGCACTCAGGAATTATTATTCATTGATATTGTTGACGCTTTGGGCTTCGGTTTGCACCGTTTTGTCAGACAGTCTCTTTATGTTCATTTTCTTCTGGGGTTTTCTGGGACTCACGCTGTATAAGCTGATAAAGGGACATGACGAGGAAAGTTCCGCCGCCGCAAAAAAGACATTCATCATGATCGGTGCCTCCGATGGTATCATGATACTGGGTATCGGTATCCTCTGGAAAATAACAGGTCATTTCAATATCTCCGAACTGACGGTCAGGACATCCGACGCCATCCGCTTTTGCGCATTTCTTGCATTGCTGATCGGCAGCTTTACGAAGGCAGGAGCCTTCCCTTTTCATACCTGGGTTCCCGACTTTGCAAAGAATGCACCTGCTCCTTCGTCTGCGTATTTACCTGCCTCTTTGGATAAACTGCTGGGTATTTATTTTCTGACCCGGATCTGCAACGACATTTTTATTTTAAGTGGATGGATCAGACTAGTCATTCTGATTCTGGGGGGACTCACAATCATTATTGCCGTCATGATGGCTCTGATCCAGCATAATTACAAGAAACTGCTGGGTTATCACGCTGTTTCACAGGTGGGCTATATGGTAACCGGCATCGGCCTGGGCTCTGTCCTGGGTTTGGTCGGCGGACTGTTTCATATGGTGAACCATGCCTTGTATAAAAGCGGTTTATTCCTTGCCTCCGGCTGCATCGAGAGCAAAACCGGCACTGATAAGCTGGAGAAACTGGGTGGTCTGAGCAGGCAAATGCCCATAACGTTCATATGCAGTCTGATCTTTGCGCTTTCGATTTCCGGAGTACCGCCTTTGAACGGTTTTGCATCCAAATGGATCATTTACCAGGGGATCATTGATTTTGGCAAGGGTACCGGTATGGCAAATCATCTCTGGATCGTATGGTTATCCATGGCGGTCATTGGTTCTGCGCTGACACTGGCTAGTTTCATCAAATTCATTTCCGGAATTTTTCTGGGAAGGAGCAGAACCGGATTAAAAAAGGTGAAGGAGGTAAGCTGGATGATGTGGACCCCGATGCTGATCCTGGCTTTGATTTGTACCGGCTTCGGAATTTTTGCCTCAAAGTGGATCATACCGGCATTGTTCGAGCCTGTTACAGGAAGTGTTACCTTCATAGGTGTTTGGGATTCCTCATTCATATCGCTGTTGATTGCTGTTTCCATCATACTCGGGATCTCATTCTATTTGATATTTTCCATGGGCAGGTTCCGCACGGATGAAAGCTTCATCGGAGGTGAGACCAACAGGAGAGACGTGGGCTTTGAACCCACATCATTTTATGAAACCATCAGGAATTTCGGGATCTTAAAACCGCTTTATGGATGGGCTGAAAGAAAGTATTTTGACATTTATGATGTATCAAAAATTATCACATTGAAGATCAGCCATTTATTCAGTGCGGCGCACAATGGGATTTTATCGAATCTTGCTTTCTGGGTGCTGGCAGGATTAATATTTATGTTCATATTTCTTTTAATATAAATCTTCTGGCATGGAACTTACATTATCGGTTTTACTTTTATTCATGATCATCGGCGCCATCTATGCTTTGTTTGCGGAGGACCTTTTATCGGCACTGATATCATGCGGTATTGTGGGCTACGGACTGGTGATCTGCTTTCTTCTGTTAAAAGCTCCTGATCTTGCCATTGTTCAGATTGTCGTGGAGACGCTCACCCTGATCATTATGGTTGCTGTTGTTCTCGACAGTACCCGTCATGATCTCCGGGAAAAGGTCGTGATTCATGAAAAGGGCAATTCATACATCAACGCAAAATATGTATTCAATGTGCTGACTGTTCTGGTGCTCGCGTTATTTTTCCTGTTTTTCTTCAATCAGGCCATTTATAAGCTGGAGGCTTTCGGTGAACATACAACCAGAATGGCAACAGCTTACATAGAGCAGGGAGCTGAAAAAACCGGCAGTGCAAATCTTGTAACAGGCATTATTTTTGATTTCAGAGGCTATGATACCCTGGGAGAGGCAACAATTCTGTTTACTGCAGTCGTTGGAGTACTTACAATTCTTCGGTTAAAAGGACATAAATAATATGAGTCGCTATGCAAGGCATGTCACCTATTGTTAAAAAAGTAGCCCAGCTGGTCATGGGATTTATTTTTGTCTATGGCATCTATATCATCACCCATGGCCACCTGACACCGGGAGGCGGGTTTGCCGGAGGCGCGTTCCTGTCCGGCACCTTTATCCTGCTTGTGCTGTCGTTTGGAAGCAATGTTTTAAATCTCAGGAGAGAAGAAGAAGAAGCTTCAGAGATCGAAGGACTGGCTATTTTTACTTTTTTACTGCTCGCCGTTATTGGTTTTCTTTTGGGAATGCGGGTATTTTTTGGCAATTTCCTGCCAAAAGGCCGGATCGGAGAACTGATCAGCGCAGGTGTTATTCCTTTGTACAATATAGCGGTCGGTGTGGAAGTCGGGGCTGCTTTGCTGACCATTTTTCTTGCTTTGGTAATCTATAAAGAAGAGATATCAAAATGATTGTATTCATCTTATGTTTCATATTGTTTCTGGTGGGTTTGTTTGGACTGCTGACAAGCCGGAATATCATAAAGATCATCATTGGCCTGTCATTTATGGAGTTCAGTGTTTATCTTTTTCTTGTGCTGATCGGATATATTGAGGGTGGACAGGCACCGATTGTTGTGAAAGGTATTGACATTCAAATGATTGTTGATCCGTTACCGCAGGCTATGGTACTGACGGCAATTGTCATCGGACTTGCGACCAAGGCTATGTTGCTGAGTACTGCCATCAGGATTTATAAAAAATTCCGGTCTTTTGATATCAGAAAAATCAGAAGTCTAAAAGGTTAAGACATGGATCAGGCTATACCCGTATTTGTGATCATCCCCCTCGCTGCATCCTTTTTAATTTCAATCGTTGGCGGACGGATCGGGGGATTTGGCAAGACCATCTCGGTACTTGTTTTTCTAAGTACTTTGATCATTATTCTCACGTACCTGATCTCAGGCGACCATGCTTCCATGGTCTATAAGATCGGGGGCTGGGAACCAGTCGGAAACATACCCATCGGCATTTACCTGTTGCTGGATCCTTTCAGTGGTTTTATGCTGATCATCATCAACGGCATGGCATTTTTATCAACTGTATATTCGGTTAATTACATCACAAAATATACCGGTGAAAAATATTTTTATACATTGTTCTGTATTATGGTAGCCGGTTTGAACGGTGTGGTCCTGTCGGGTGATCTGTTTAATCTGTATGTTTTCCTTGAGATCACGGTCATTGCATCATATGCGCTCGTGGCTTTCGGCACGGAAAAAGAGGAACTGGAGGCATCCTTCAAATACCAGGTCCTGGGAGGCATGGCTACTGCCCTTATCCTCTTTAGTGTCGGCATGATATACTGGTATACCAAAACATTAAATATCGCGGATATCACTAAAATATTGGCATCCAGTAACGACCGGATGCTGATACAGTTTAGCGAGCTGATACTCATTGCGGGTTTCGGCCTTAAGGCTGCCATCATGCCTTTCCACGGCTGGTTGCCGGATGCTCACTCATCTGCTCCCTCACCGATCTCGGCTATGCTCTCAGGAGTCGTGATCAAAGCTGCAGGTTTGTATGTGATATTCAGGTTGTTTTTTAATATGTTCGCGATCACCTGGGAAATTAGTGTTCTGATTACGGCCATTGGCACACTGTCCATGGTCGTGGGTGTGTTTCTCGCCATCGGTCAGTGGGACCTGAAACGTCTGCTTGCATATCACAGCATCAGCCAGATGGGCTATGTGATTATCGGAGTGGGTATGGGAATGATGATCATTGCTAATGGCGGCAATATTGCCCTTGCATCTCTTGCCATAACCGGAGGATTGTTCCATTTGATCAACCATGCTGTATTCAAAGGATTGTTGTTCCTGAATGCAGGGGCCATTGAATACCGTCTGGGTACCAGGGATTTGAATCAGATGGGCGGACTGTTTGAGAAAATGCCGCTGACATCAGGTACCTCTCTTGCTGCTTCCATGGCCATATCCGGAATACCGCCCTTTAACGGCTTTTTCAGCAAGCTGGTCATCATTATTGCGGCAATTCAGGCCAAGTTCTATTTACTGGCAGCGCTTGCAGTGATCGTCAGCATCATTACCCTCGCGTCTTTTATGAAATTTCAACGCTATGCTTTTTTTAACGGAACGTCTCAAAACTACGCGAAGGATGGCGTCAGGGAGGTACCGTTTTTTATGTCTTTTTCAATGCTTGTTATGGCTCTTCTTTGCCTGGCATTAAGCTTGCTCATGATCCCCGCAATCAGGGAATCGTTCCTTCAGCCTGCGGTGGATGCTTTACTGGGTAATAACGAGTATTTTATAAACCTGTTAAACCTGTAAAATGAAATACGTTGTATTTTTCGTTATATTGATGATCTTCTGGCTGGCGCTCACCTTCAGTGTCAGTCTTGCAAATATCATGGTCGGGGCCACTGCATCACTGATAACGGTACTTTTATTTGGAAGGTATTTTGTCGGTGACATCGGCAAGTTGTTTCAGCCGGTGCGCTATTTCTGGCTCCTTGTATTTTTATTTGTTTTCATATGGGAATGCCTGAAGGCCAATTTTGATGTTGCATACCGCGTCCTGCATCCTAAAATGCCCATTAAGCCAGGCATCGTCAAGGTTAACCTTGGATTGAGATCGGATATCGCCAGGGCAATTCTGGCCAATTCGATTACGATGACTCCGGGTACCATTTCCGTTGACCTGATCGGGGATGTTTTATATGTACACTGGATCTATGTGGGAAGTTTTGATCCTGCTGTTTACGAACACAAGGTTGCGGGAAGGTTTGAAAAATATATCAAACGAATTTTTGATTAAGGTAATGCATATGGATCAGTTTCTTTACATATTGTTGTATTTGCAGATCGGACTGTGTTTTTTCTGCCTGTACAGAATTATCAAGGGTCCGACAATACCCGACAGGATGGTGGCAATCGATATTTTCGGAATCCTTGTCGTGGGTATCTGTGTAATCCTGGCCGTACTGACAGACAGGATATTTATTATCGATATCGGTATTGCCTGGATCATTCTGAGTTTTATCGGAACATTAACACTTGCAAAATATTTGGGAGGGAAGAGACTAAATGACTGATATAATATTCAGAATACTGCTTATCATTGGTGTGCTTTTCAATTTTTTCGGGTGTATCGGGCTCATCAGGCTTCCGGATGTATACAACCGACTTCAGTCAGCCACGAAGTGCGTGACATTGGGCACATGCAGCATCCTTTTAAGCCTGGTGGTAAAGTATGGCTTTTCAGAGATCGGTCTAAAAGCTCTTGTGGCCATACCATTGCTGTTTTTCGCAGCTACTGTTGCAGCGCATGCTTTGGTTAAAGGCTCGTATGCTTTTGGAGTAAAACTTGGTGATCAAAGTGTGATTGAT
>JAFGRC010000070.1 GCA_016935355.1 Bacteroidales bacterium | reverse complement strand
GGGGGTAATTCATCCCCCTTTAAGGGGGATTATAGGGAATAATTATGAAAAAACCTGATATCGTATTTCTCGACACGGAAACCATCGGTGAGGTAGAACAGCTGCAACACCTTAAGAACATGGGCAACCTGACCGTATATAAGACTACAGCCCATGACCAGCGCATCAGGCATATCGGCAGCCATGATGTTGTCATTACCAACAAGGTCATGATCGACCGGCAGGTTATGGATGCCTGTCCCTGCATGAAACTGGTTTGCATTGCTGCGACAGGAATGAATAATGTTGACCTGGATTATGCATCGGCAAAAGGCATACAGGTCAGGAATGTAGCGGGGTATTCAACGGAAAGCGTCGTCCAGCATACCTTTGCCCTCCTTTTTCACCTGATGAACAGACTGGATTACTATGATCATTATGTGAAATCGGGACTGTATGCCCGCAGCGGTATGTTTACCCATCACGGACGGTCATTTCATGAGCTCTCAGGGAAGATCATGGGCATCATCGGCCTGGGTACAATCGGCAAGAGAGTTGCCGAAATTGCGGCATGCTTTGGCGCCAGACCGGTCTATTTCTCAACTACCGGAAACAATCTTGATCAGCCCTTTGAACATGTTTCACTGGAGGAATTGCTAACATTAAGTGATGTCGTTTCAATTCATTGTCCGCTGACCGAAAAAACGAGAAACCTGCTGGATCATGAACAGCTGAAGCTCATGAAAAAGGATGCCGTACTGATCAATACCGGTCGTGGAGGAATTGTGAATGAAACGGCCCTCACCCGTGCAATCGATAACAATCTGCTGGGTGGAGCCGGACTGGATGTCCTGACCAGGGAACCGCCTGATGCTGACAATCCTTTGCTGCATGTCAGACAGAAGGAAAAACTGATCATTACCCCGCATATCGCCTGGGCTGCTGTTGAATCGCGAAGCAGACTGGCGGAAGGGATCATTGAGAATATCCGGGAATTTCTGGCACATCCCTGATGTTTTCACTGAGAAGCCTGCCTTTGTGCTTCCATGTAAACAGCATTAACTTTGAAATTTATTACAACTAATTTAAAATTAAATAATTATGATAAACAAACTGTTCGGACTTATTGAGCCATTTTATGGCACGGCAGTGATTTTTCCTGTTTAATCCGGTCTGTTTCTGGTTTTAAACTGTATACAACAACCGGAATGGATTGATCTTGCTTCCGGAGACGATCTCATTGCATGGATTCTGAAAGGAGGTACTGCCATTTTTGCGGCTTCTGAAAAAGACTCCTTAAATATCCCTATAAGTCAGGAAGCTGGAGAAATTTTTTATATGATGTGGCAGCATTTCGTTTAAGATAAAAGAATGATTTGAAACTGTATTTATGGACTGTTTTCATCTTTTGATCTATCTTTAAGAATCCGAGAATTTATTTTATATCTTATCCACAAGTAAATGAAAGATAAAGAAGTTCGTGTGGGTCTGGTCCAGATGTCTTGCAGGCGGGATGCAGATGCCAATATTGAAAAGGCAGTTTCAGGGATCCGTGAAGCTGCCGGAAAAGGTGCCCGGATTGTTTGTCTTCAGGAGCTTTTTTCAACCCTGTATTTTTGCAATACTGAGGATTATGCCAATTTTAATCTGGCTGAAACGGTTCCCGGTCCAATGACAAAGAAATTGCAGAAAACCGCTTCTGAACTCGGTTTGGTTATTGTTGCATCACTTTTTGAGAAGGCTGCAGAAGGATTATATTTTAATACAGCAGTGGTCATCAATGCTGACGGTACCTATCTGGGCAAATACCGCAAGACACACATTCCGGATGATCCGGGTTATTATGAAAAATTCTATTTTACACCCGGTGATACCGGTTACAAAGTGTTCAATACCCGGTACGCCCGCATCGGGATCTTGATATGCTGGGATCAGTGGTATCCCGAAGCTGCAAGGATCACATCTCTGATGGGCGCGGAAATACTGTTTTACCCGACAGCCATCGGATGGGCGGCATCACAGTCCGATGCAGTGAACCGGGAACAGTTCGATGCCTGGCAGACGATCCAGCGGGCACATGCCGTTTCCAACGGTGTTCATGTGGTTGCCGTGAACAGGACGGGAAGGGAAGACGATATGTTCTTTTGGGGTGGTTCCTTTGTGTCCGGCCCCTTTGGACAACTCTTATATCAGGCCTCACGGGACAATGATGAAGTAGGTGTACTGACCATTGATTTGTCACAAACCGGATTCTACCGCAATCACTGGCCTTTTTTGCGTGACCGGAGGATTGACACGTATGGTCCCATCACTGAGAGGTACATTGAACCGGAGGACTTTTGATGCGGTCGGACAGAACTCCGAGATCCCTTGGTTACCGTTTCCCTGCTGAATGGGAAAAACATGCGTCCACCTGGCTGAGCTATCCCCATAATGAATTGTCCTGGCCTGGTAAGATCCATACCATTTTTCCATATTATCATCAGTTTATAAGGGAGCTGGTAAAGGGCGAGAAGGTGAATATCAATGTGACCGACCAGACCATGCTGGAACATGTCAGGAAAGCGCTTGAAGATGCCTGTGTTGATATGCAGCAAATCCGTTTTCACCTGAATCCGACCAACGACGCATGGTGTCGTGACCATGGACCGGCCTTCCTTGTAAAAAACGGTTCTGAAATCCCCAAAGTGATCGTAAACTGGGAATACAACGGATGGGGTGGAAAATACGACGCGGAGCTGGACAACCGGATACCGTTAAGGATCGCTGCAGATTTGGATATTCCCGTTTACAGTCCGGGAATTGTAATGGAAGGCGGATCGGTTGATTTCAACGGCAGCGGTTCGCTGATCACAACGGAATCATGTCTGCTGAACCCGAACCGCAATCCGGGTCTGAACAAACAGCAGATTGAGCAGTGCCTGATGGACTATTATAGTGTGGAGCAGGTATTGTGGCTGGGCGATGGCATTGAAGGTGATGATACCGATGGTCATGTTGACGACCTGACGCGATTCGTCAACCCGGATACGGTTGTAACAATGGTGGAACACAATAAGAAAGATGCCAATTACAAACCGTTAAAGGAGAATGTTGAAATTCTCAATTCATTCAGGCTTCTGACTGGTAAACAGCTTAACATTATTGAACTGCCCATGCCACAGCCAGTATATTATCAGGATCAGAGGCTGCCGGTCTCCTATGCCAATTTTTACATCGCGAATGCCGGCGTAATCGTTCCAACCTACATGTGCAAACAGGATGAACAGGCCCTTGCCATACTCTCGGAATGTTTTTCAGACAGGCCGGTGATCGGCATCGATTCGTTGGAGATCATCTGGGGCCTCGGCAGCTGGCATTGCCTGAGTCAACAGGAACCGGTCTGAGATATTATTCTCGACTTTTTCTTTGACAGCAAACCATCTTCAGAGCATTACTGCACAGATTTTTTCTTTATGCGAGTCCGGAAGCATCCGGGGATTGGTTATACCGGTGATTTGCAGCAATGCATATTATATACTGAGTCGAATCCTACTGAATCGCTCCCGATCCGGTGAGCTCTTCATCGTCATACCATGCGGCGAACTGGCCGGGGGTGATGCCGCGCTGCCTTTTGTCGAACATGATGCAGATGCCTTCGGGATTGCGGATCAGGTTGGCGGTTTGAAGGGGCTGTCTGTAGCGCACCCTGACG
>JAFGRC010000069.1 GCA_016935355.1 Bacteroidales bacterium | reverse complement strand
CTTTCAGAAGGATGGCAGCAGGAAATTGAAGCACAGTATGCTGAAATTGAACAGCTTTATAATGATTATCAGGCAGAAAGGGTATTGCTTTCCGAGGAAATGCGGCGAAAAAGGGAAGATGAGATCATTAACAAGGAAAAAGCAGTTAAAGAGCTTCAAACAAGTTATTTCGGTCAGGAAGGTCAGCTGTTCCAAAAACGTCAGGAACTGATACAACCCATACAGGATGATGTTTATAATGCCATAAAGGATATGGCGACGGAGGAAGGCTACGCTGTGATTTTTGATACTGCAAGCGGACCGGTAATGGTTTACTTCAATCCCAGATACGACCTGAGTGATGAAGTACTCCAAAAATTAGGATATAAGAATTAAATTTATACATTTGTGCCGTAATTAATTGATCTTAAAATGAAAAAACTAATTGTATTTCTGACTGTTATTGGATTGACTTTTCCAATAAGCAGTACGTTCGGACAGAATTCTGTAAAACTTGGACACCTGAATACCAATGAGCTGTTTTCTGCAATGCCTGAAACGGACAGTGCACAGAGGATACTTGAAAAGAGTGCATCGGAATTACAGACGACTATGGAAGAATTGCAGGTGGAATATAATAAAAAATATCAGGAATATGTAGACCTGACCAATCAGCCCACAACAAGTGCCCTGATTTTAAGGACCAGGGAAGAAGAGCTTCAGTCGCTGAATACCCGGGTCCAGACTTTCCAGGCCCAGGCTGAACAGGATCTTACCGACCAGCAGAGCAGATTGTTCCAGCCCATTCAGGAAAAAGCCATGGCAGCCATTGAAGCAGTGGCCAGGGAAAACGGCTTCACATACGTATTTGATATCGCAGCCGGATCAATAATCTTCACTTCTGATGATTCTGTAGATATCTTACCACTCGTGAAGGCAAAACTCGGACTGCAATAAAGCCTTTTTAAGGGCAGGATCAAAGCCGTCTCAAAAAGGAAAGAGGCGGTTTTTTTATTTGTTTTATTTTTGTAACAGCAGGAACTTCACTTCAAGAATATACAAATATATATGGTATGAATATGATGAACAACAATCCTGTCGGGATCTTTGATTCGGGTGTCGGAGGTCTTACAGTGGCCCAAGCCATCAGACAGTTGTTACCAAATGAAAACCTGATCTATTTTGGCGATACCGCTCACCTGCCCTATGGAGATAAATCGCGGGAAACAATCATTTCCTATGCTTCAAAAATAACCCGTTTTCTGATCGGACAAAAATGCAAAGTCATCGTTGTGGCATGTAATACAGCCTCAGCCAATGCATACGAAGCGATACAGGAAGAAGCAGGCAACCGGGCCGTTGTTGTCGATGTGATCAACCCGGTTGTTACCTATGTTGCAACAAAAACCGAGTACAAAAATATTGGTATCATTGGTACCAAAGCGACGATAAACAGCGGAACATATGAGAAAAAAATAAAAGCTTTAAATCCGCAGATTGCCGTATCGTCATTGGCCACACCCATGTTCGTGCCCATGATTGAAGAAGGTTTTATTTACGATGACATCAGCAACGCGATTATCCGGTCTTATCTTTCAAAACCCGAGCTCCAGGATATTGACGGACTGATACTGGGATGTACACATTATCCCATAATTAAAAATCAGATCAGCAAATTTTACAGCTTTGAACTGGACGTGATCGATTCGTCGGCTATTGTTGCAAATTACCTGCGTGCGCTGCTGAGTGAAAAGAAACTGCTGAGCACGGAAACAAATTCCAATTATAAATTCATAGTATCCGATTATACGGAATATTTTCAGGTCATTACAAAACTATTCTTTGAGGAAGACATCCGCCTGGAAAAGAAAAATTTGTGGTAATACTTCACCAGGTGTTCATGATTTTTAACAGGATTTATTTCATACAGTTGAACGCCGGGTGAAAGAATAAACTTATTTATCTATTGATTTTCAGAATGAAAGATAAATTACCGACAATAATCATGGCTATTCATTTTTGAATTCGCTAACATTGTAAGTACAATACTGGATAAAAATACTTTATGAAAAAGCGAGTAAAAGTTATTGAAAGAGATGATGTTGTAGTGAAGTTCGCAGGTGACTCCGGCGATGGGATACAGCTTACCGGTGCACAGTTTTCTGATACTTCAGCATTTATCGGAAATGATCTGGCTACATTTCCTGACTACCCGGCTGAAATCAGAGCTCCTCAGGGTACAGTTGAAGGTGTATCAGGTTTTCAGGTACACATCGGGCATAAGGAAATACAGTCTCCGGGCGATCAGGCTGATGTGCTTGTAGCAATGAATCCGGCTGCACTCAAAGCAAATATGAAATGGGTAAAGCCCGGTGCGACTATTATCGTTGACATCAGTAATTTTGATTCACGTCACTACAAAAGGGCTGAGTATGTGGAAGATCCCCTTGGAGACGGGTCACTGGACGATTACAATGTTGTAAGGGCTCCGATAACGGAAATGACGCGTGATGTGGTTAAACATAAAGGTCTGGATCTGAAAACCGCAGATAAAACCAGAAATCAGTTTGTCGCAGGTATTCTGTTCTGGCTTTTTAACCGGGACCTCAAGATCGGGGAAAATTTTCTGCGCGACCGTTTCAGGAATAAGCCAAAGCTGATTGATGCAAACATCGATGTGCTCAGGGCGGGATATAATTACGCCGAGACCGTGGAGGCAATTGAAGCCACTTACCGTGTTAAGCCAGCTGAAAAGGGAGCCGGTTATTACCGAAATATGAACGGCAATACAGCAATTGCCTGGGGCCTGCTGGCTGCTGCTGAAAAATCGCGATGCAAACTTTACCTCGGATCCTACCCGATCACACCTGCATCAGAAATATTGCAGGAACTGGTAAAGACGAAAAACATTGGTACCATTGCATTTCAGGCAGAGGATGAAATTGCCGGCGTATGTTCTGCCATCGGTGCATCATTTGCCGGTTGTCTGGGAGTTACCACAACCTCTGGTCCGGGTCTGTCACTTAAGAGTGAGGGAATCGGACTTGGCGTTATTACGGAATTACCTCTTGTGGTGGTCGATGTGCAGCGGGGCGGGCCGTCGACCGGATTACCGACAAAGACGGAACAGTCGGATCTGCTCCAGGCATTGTATGGCAGACATGGCGAAAGTCCCTGTATTGTGCTGGCATCGTCAACCCCGGCAAACTGTTTTGACTTTGCCTATGAGGCTGCACGACTGGCCATCGAGCACATGACACCGGTAATTTTGTTGTCCGACGGTTATCTGGCAAACGGATCCGAGTTGTGGCACATCCCGAAAATGTCAGATCTTCCGGAAATAAAAGTGCCCCGTGTATTAGACAATGATCCTTCATATAAACCCTATAACCGCGATCCTGAAACCCTTGCAAGATACTGGGCGGTACCCGGACAGGAAGGTTTGCGGCATCAGATCGGAGGACTGGAAAAGGCGGATGTGACGGGGGAAATATCCTACGATCCATTCAATCATGAGATCATGACCCTGATCCGTCGTGAGAAAATCGATAAAGTGGTTTATTATATTCCGAAACAGCAAGTTATTGGCAATCCCGAAGGAGATCTCCTGGTAATCGGGTGGGGTGGAACCTTCGGCACCCTGTATACGGCTGTAAAGGAAATGCAGGAAGAAGGACACAGCATCAGTCTGGCCCAGTTTAATTATATCGATCCCCTTCCCTATAATGTTCCGGATATTTTCGGCAGATTTAAGAATATTGTTGTATGTGAATTGAATCTTGGACAGTTTGCTTCCTGTCTGCGCAGTAAATTACCCCAGTTTCATTATCTTCAGTTCAACAAAATACAGGGACTCCCGTTCCTGATCTCCGAATTGAAAAATAAGTTCAGGGAAATACTGGGTTTACCTCAAAACTAGCACTTATGGAAAACTATGAAAAAACGACGGTGAAGGATTTCAAGATGGACCAGGCTGCACGGTGGTGTCCCGGTTGTGGCGGTCATGCAGTGTTGGCAGCAGTGCAAAAAGCGCTTCCAGAAACGGGCATCAAAAAGGAAAACATCGTTTTTGTATCAGGCATCGGCTGTTCATCGCGATTTCCTTACTATATCAACACTTATGGTTTTCATGGGCTGCATGGGCGTGGAGCAGCAATAGCCACGGGGATTAAACTGGCAAATCCCGGATTAAGCGTCTGGCTCGCAACAGGAGACGGCGACTCAATGGCCATTGGCGGAAACCACTTTATTCACCTGCTGCGAAGAAATCTTGATATCAACATATTGCTGTTCAATAATAAAATCTATGGACTGACCAAGGGACAATTCTCTCCCACAACCCCAAAGGGCAGTATAACAAAAACTTCTCCGAACGGCACCATTGCAAGTCCGTTCCTTCCCGGCGAGCTTGCAATGGGAGCACAGGGCAACTTTTTTGCGAGGGTGGTCGATAACGACCTCGAAATGATGCAGAAGGTATTCATCGCTGCAGCATCTCACAAAGGGACCTCGCTCGTCGAGATTTTACAAAATTGTGTGATTTTCAATGATGCTGTCCACGCAGAAATTACCAGCAAAGAATTGCGCGATGACAATACGATTTTTCTTGAACACGGAAAGCCCATGCTTTTCGGGAGGAATAAAGAAAAAGGTTTGATACGGGAAGATTCAAGAATGAAAGTGGTTCAAATAGGTCAGAACGGGATCACCAGGAAAGACATCCTGATCCATAATGCCATTGATCGTGAGGATACGAGGCATTACATGCTGGTCCGCATGATGCTGCCGGAATACCCCATTGCCATGGGGGTCATCCGTTCATGTGAGGCTTCTACATATGAAGATACCTATTACGGCCAAATACAGGTGTCACGCGATAAATCAACCATCAAAAATGTAGACGACCTGTTCATGAGCGGCAACATATTTAAACTGGAAAACCATAATGGGGATTGAGTATTAGATGAAAATTAGCTAAATTACATCTGTTAAAGCTAATGGTCATGGCTAAAAAAGTCGCTGAAACCCAAATTGAAACGTATTACTTTTCCGATACATCGTTTAACCTGCTCATGCAGAACCGTATCCGGAAAGTTCTTGTGATCTGCAGCAGTTATGATTTTTTCATGCTGGAGGAAGACGGTCGCATCGATGAGCAAATCTTCAATGAATATGTTTCATTAAGTCTGCGCTATCCGCCCATCTTTATACATGCTCATTCAGCAAAAAAAGCACTGACCATCCTTGAGAACGAACAAATCGACCTGATCATAGAGATGCTGAGCATTGGTGACTTAGACACCTTTGAACTGGCAAAAAAACTTAAAGAAGCTCACCCGAAGATACCAATTGTTGTACTGACGCATTTTTCCCGGGAAGTGTCGCTGAAACTTGAGAATGAGGATCTCAGCGCAATCGACTATGTGTTCTGCTGGCTGGGCAACAGCGACCTGCTGCTGGCCATCATCAAACTGATCGAGGATAAAATGAACGCTGACTTCGACATTCAGGAAGTTGGGGTTCAGGCCATTTTGCTGGTTGAAGACTCCGTACGCTTTATTTCATCCTTTCTGCCCGACCTGTATAAAATTGTACTGGAACAGTCAATGGAATTCATGAAGGAAGCCCTGAATGAACACCAGAAAATGCTTCGCAGGAGGGGACGTCCAAAGATCATCCTGGTTCAGAACTATACCGACGCGGTCACAGTTTTCAAAAAGTATAAGAAGAACATCCTGGGCATTATTTCGGATGTGAGCTTTAAAATGAGTGCGGACCGTAAAGGATCAAAAGTACCGGCAGCCGGCATTGAATTCTGCCGGTTGGTAAAAGCCGAAGATAAAAACCTGCCATTTCTCCTGCAGTCATCTGACATATTACATGAAAATACAGCCCGTGAACTTGGTGCCGGCTTTCTTCACAAACACTCCAAGAACCTACATAATGAACTCAATCTATACATCATTCAGAATTTTGGGTTCGGAGAATTTGTATTCAGACATCCGGACACGTTTGAACAATACTGTGTTGCCGTTAATCTAAGGGATCTGCAGCAACTGATCATGACGATACCGGATGATATACTCATTTACCACACTCGTCGCGATGACATCTCAAAATGGCTGAATGCAAGGGCATTATTCCCCATCGCCCAGATATTCAAGCCTGCAAAACTGGAGGACTTTAACAGTCTCGAAGACGTCAGAAAATATATTTATAAGGCTATTTCCAGTTTTCGTTCCAGTAAATCGAGGGGAATTATTGCGGAATTTGACCGGCACATGTATGATGAATATCTCGGATTTTCGCGTATCGGGGAAGGTTCCATCGGAGGCAAGGCAAGGGGTCTTGCATTTTTCAGCAGCCTGCTGAAACAACGTAATTATTTTGCAGATTTCAGGAATGTGTTGATCTCCATACCCAATACAGTCGTTCTGAGCACAGAAGTTTTCGATTCCTTTATGGAACAGAACTCCTTGTATGATATTGCTGCATCCGGTATGACTGATGAAGAGGTCCTCGTAAAATTTGTTCGCTCCCGTTTGCCCGATAACATCATAAAGGATCTTGAAACGATCATTTTTCAAGCACGCAAGCCGCTCGCCATAAGGTCCTCCAGTAAACTGGAAGATTCTTATTATCAGCCGTTTGCCGGAATATACAACACCTACATGATCCCGCTCGTTCCCAATAAATCTGCTGCATTGCACATGCTTGAAACGGCCATAAAATGTGTGTATGCATCCGTATTTTTCAAATCCAGCAAAGCATATGCGATGGCAACATCGAATATAATTGATGAAGAAAAGATGGGCATCATCATCCAGGAAGTCTGCGGTAAGCAGTATAGAGACCGTTTTTACCCTGTGCTTTCAGGTGTCGCGCGATCCATAAATTTTTACCCGGTTCACCCTGAGAAAGCCGAAGATGGTATTGCAACCATTGCTTTCGGACTGGGTAAGATGATTGCCGAAGGGGGCACAGGCCTTCGTTTTTCACCCATTTATCCAAAGAAGATCATTCAACTGTCAAGTCCCGACCTTGCTTTAAAATCCACGCAAAAACAGTTCTATGCACTGGATCTGACTCCTGATAAATTCATACCTTCGCCGGACGATAAAATTAACCTGATCCGGCATGACATACAGGAAGCTGAACAGGACGGTACCCTGCGGTTTGCAGCATCAGTCTATGATTTTGAGAACAATACCATAAGGGACGGATATGATATGCCGGGAAGGAAAATCATTACCTTTTCCAACATCTTAAATTACAATACTTTCCCGCTGGCTGAAATCCTTGACAACCTTCTGAAAGCAGGTCAGCAAGCTATGAACAATCCGGTCGAAATCGAATTCGCGGTGGATCTTGATAAACCTGAAAATCAGCTTTCCGTCTTTAACTTTTTGCAGATCAGACCCATTGTAATAAATGAACAAAGCATCAACTTTAAAATCGGCAAAGTTGATCCGGCTGAGGTGATCATCTATTCCGAAAAAGCACTGGGCAATGGTATTTATTCAACCATTTCGGATATCATTTATGTAAAAACCGGGACCTATAATCCGGCGGCAAATCAAAACATCACGGATGAACTTGAAAAGCTGAACTGTCGGTTTATGAGCAACCACAAGGGATATGTCCTGATCGGACCGGGAAGGTGGGGATCGACCGATCCCTGGCTGGGCATACCCATTAAATGGGCACAGATCTCTGCCGTAAGGATCATTGTTGAATCCGGACTTGAGCATTACCGAATTGAACCCAGTCAGGGTACCCACTTTTTCCACAACCTCACAACCTTTGGTGTGGGATACCTGACCGTAAATCCCTATCAGCACGACGGGATCTTCAATATTGAATACCTTGACAGCCAGCCTGTAACCGAAGAGACCAAAAATCTGAAACACATCAGTTTTGAGTACCCCCTGAAAATTGAAATTGACGGCAGGACAAACAAGGCAGTGGTATATAAGCCGAAATGACCCGACAATTTTTAATTATCGATTTCCAATAATCAACGGAAGATTACTCATCAGTAATGTACCGGACAAAGGCATAATGCAATAATCAACCAGGTATCCGCTGGCTTGCCTCAGGAATGGAACACCAGAAGCGGAATGTTGGTGTGGTAAAAGAGCTTTTTTGTGATATCGGGTTTGAAAAGCCTTTCAAACAGGTTCCGGTGGTATGATGTCAGTGAGAGAATGTTGATGTTCAGATCCCTGATCAGCTGATCCAGATCCTCAAGGAGATTTTTGGGACTGACAAAGCTATACTGCACCTGGCTTTTCCCGTAAGATTTCCTGAAATATTCCATCAGACCTTCCATTTTAACCTTGTCCCATTCCCCGGGATCTTCAGTGATGTGTACACAATGAATATCGAGGTCAAGCTGTTCGGTAATGTTCATGAGCTTTTTCAGTGACAGGAAATCCGATTCATCAAATTCGGTTACGTATAAAACATTCTTTACATTCTTTTCTCCGACAAATGTATATTTCTCAGGGATCGACATGATCGGATAAGCAATGCGCTTAATAACCGCTGCCGTAACACTTCCCATGATTTTACCCACTCCGGTTCCTTTGCCGTGTGTGCCCATCACCACCAGATCGGGTTCATAAGATTCGCTGCATCTGATGATCTCATCCTCGGGAACACCCGGCATAATTTCATACCCGATTTTGGTTCCCGGAAAACCACATTCATTAATATGTTCCTGAAGTTCTCTGATATATTTTGCAGCTGTTTCCTTTTCGCTCTGCTCCAGATTTATCATAACTTCCTCCTTAAGATGTGACTGTGTCTGCACGGCTCCGGCGAGCTCAATAAGATCGAACGCGGGAGAATAATAGGTGTGCAACAGTTTTATTTCTGCCCCGACCTTGCAGGCAATTTTTATGGCATAACGGCAGGCAAAATCCGAACATTCGGAATAATCGACCGGTACCAGTATCTTTTTGATCTTCCGGGTTGCTGCGGGGGTTTCAGGAATCTGATCTCCTTTGTTCATAGCTTGATTTGTTATAGGTGAAAAGCAAGATCAAGTTACAAAAAAATCGGCTGGTTTACAAATCGTCAAAAATATCAATTTCTTAATATTTTAATATGTCATTCAGGTTTCTGAAGGCAAGACTGAGTTCAGCAGGACTGATATTTCCTGGTTTTTTTATCAGTCTGTCTTTTAAAACCGACCTGATATAAACCACAACCAATTCGGATTCAGTAATTAAATCAGTTGTGTATGTTGGTTTTATAACAGGATTACCGAAAAAAAGGGCGTTTCAAAAGTAAGCATTTCGAAACACCCTCATTGACAAAACAGCAATTTCTTTATTTCTCAGGATTGATTTCCAGAAGTTCTATCTCAAAAACCAGTGTGGAAAAAGGAATTATTGCTGAACCCTGCGGAGCTTCACTTCCATATGCAAGGTCTTCCGGTATCCATACTTTCCATTTTGAACCAACAGGCATTAATTTTATGACCTCTGTCCAGCCAGGAATGACCGCGCCCACAGGAAATACTGCAGGTTCACCCCGGTCATATGAACTGTCAAACTGGGTTCCGTCAATTAGCCAGCCCGTGTAGTTAACTTTAACCTCATCTGTATCTTCCGGCTGTGGTCCGGTACTTTCTTCCAGAATCCTATACTGCAATCCGTCTGGTAACGATATGACACTGTCATTTTTTGCATTTTCTTCGAGAAAGGCTTTGTTTTCGGCAATATAATCCTCGTACTGAATTTTAAGCTGTTCTTCCTGGAATTCCGCAAAGAACGCATTCAGATATGTATTGATTTCGATTTCTGAAACGGGTAAGGTATCCGATCTTGTAGCCTCATATATTCCTTTTCCAAACGCATCATAGTTAAATATCACATCCACATCTGCCTGTTTCAGACTGCTTCCGTATGTGATACCAAGGAAATAACTTACCGTATCCTCTTTGGTTTTCAGTTTTGTTCCGGAATATTGTTGTCCGGAACTGCAGGAAGCCATCGCAATCATTCCGGTAATCAAAAAAAAGATTAATCTTGAATTTTTCATCTGTAGTAATTATTAAATTTAAGACCCCGAAGATAAGTTATTTACCCGGACCGGCAGTAAATTTTTGAAAATGTTTTGTATTTATGACCAAAATTCATTGAAATCATGAGTTTCAACTTGCCGGCATTAAAATACTGCAGGTACATTTCGTTTTGTCATCTGAATATCACAAATGGAAATGATCTATTTTCAAAGGGCATTTTTACAGCCTCAGAGTTAAATCCTTCATCAGGGGAAATAAAGCAGCGGGTTTTTGAAACCATTGAAAGATTCATCTCAGGCAAATGAACAATACAACATTATTATTTACAAAAAAACCGGCGTCAAATTAAAATCAATGTATTATTTTCGTATCGTACCGGCCATTGCGAAGATGATCACCTCATATTTATCAGATAACCTATAATTTACCATAATGAAACCTTATTGTTTTGCAAACACAACCAACACTAAAATTATATACAAATGAAAACAAGTCGCATCGTACTCATTATCGTTGTTGTCATTCTGGTTATACTCATCTTCAGGGGCTGTAAAGGATATAACAACCTCGTAGCCTTAAGGGAAGAAGTAAACCGGGAGTGGGCCAATGTTGAGAATGTATATCAACGCAGGGCTGATCTGATCCCGAACCTGGTCAATACTGTAAAAGGTTATGCTGAACATGAACAGGAAACCTTTACACAGGTTACTGAAGCCCGGTCGAGGGCAACCTCGGTGACCATTGATGCTGCAGAAATGACTGATGCAGATCTCCGGCAGTTTCAGGAAGCACAGGGCGAGGTTACATCAGCTTTATCCAGACTTCTTGCCATTGTGGAAAACTATCCTGACCTGAAGGCCAATCAGAACTTCCTCGAATTGCAGGCTCAACTTGAGGGAACCGAAAACAGAATTGCAGTCGAACGCAGGAATTTCAATGAAACAGCTACAAGGTACAATTCAGAGATCAAAAAAGTCCCGACAGTATTTTTTGCAGGTTTGCTGGACTTCAAAGAAAGGCCTTATTTTGAAGCAGAACCCGGTGCATCAGAAGCACCAACAGTTGAATTTTGAATATTCACACCATGCAGGCCGTCAATTTTTTTGACCGGGATGAAAAGGGATTATTGAGAGATGCCGTCCGGAAAGCAGAGTTGAATACCTCCGGAGAAATCAGGGTTCATGTTGAGACTTTGTTTCAGGGTGCGGTACTTGACCGGGCAGCAACCGTATTCTCCAGGCTTGACATGCACAAGACCCGGCTCAGGAACGGAGTACTGTTTTATCTGTCAGTTAATAACAGGCAGTTTGCCATTCTGGGTGATACCGGTATCAACAAGGTAGTCCCTGATAACTTCTGGAATGGTATCAAAGCATTGATGGAAGATCATTTCAAGAACGAGGAATTTGCACAGGGATTATGTAAAGGTATTGAAATGGCAGGTCAACAGTTGAAAGAACATTTTCCCCGCCAGGATGATGACATCAATGAACTGCCGGATGATATTTCCTTTGATAAGATCCCCTGATGATTTTAAATTGTGAAACCGATATGCGCCATCTGAAAACAATTATTCTTTTATTGCTGGTTTTCAACAAAATACACGGGCAGCAATTCCCTGAACCCATGGTACCTTTGCGGCTTGTCAATGATTATACCGGATTGCTTACAGAACAACAGCAGATAGAGCTGAACAATAAGCTGCTGAAATTCAACAATGAAACAACAACGCAAATTTTTGTGGTCGCTTACGATGAACTGCAGGGTTTCGATATT
>JAFGRC010000010.1 GCA_016935355.1 Bacteroidales bacterium | reverse complement strand
TACGACCGGTTTAATGAAAAATACGACCGGATATACCGCCTGTACCTTGAAGGAAGGTTAAATGAGTCGGAGTTTAAAGGGGCATGGACGGCTGCTCCTACGGCCCGGGTTTTTCTCGAGGAATTACCGGAAATCGAAGCTGCCATCAGGATGACATCATATGATGAGACCCTGGTGAGGATCGATGACAGAAAATTCATTGAAACGGAGATTGCCCTGGCTGATTCGTCCTTTTTTGATATTTTTTCAATTCCGCTGATCACAGGCAACCCAAAAGAAGCATTGGCATCACCCAATACGGTTGTATTAACTGAAAGCCAGGCTTATAAATATTTTGGAGATGAGATGCCCGTTGGAAAGCACCTCAGATTGGGCAATGATACCGTATTGTATACAATCACCGGAGTTATGGAAGATGTTCCGGAAAACAGTCATTTCGACTTCAGCATGTTGATTTCATTATTGCCTTTGTTGTAACATTGATCGTTTCCATTATTACTGTCAGCTACAGAACTTACAGGGCAGCTGTAATCAATCCGGCTGATGTGCTGAAATACGAATAAAAGCATTGTGGCATGCTCACCCGGCTTAGCCATAAATATATTATAATAAAAATATTCACAGTTGATTGGGTTTTATTGTACTTTTTATATCTTTATTTTTCAATTCTTAAAAATTTATGGAAAAACTTGATATTAAGGCTACTAACGATACGCCGAGGGTAATTCTGGATCCTGGAAATGACATTTTTGAAATTTCAGGCAGGTCATTACCTGAAGATGTAGTCACTTTTTATCAGCCCGTTCTGGATTGGCTGGAAGAATACCAGACAAATCCGAATAAAAACACAGAATTTGTATTTAAATACATTTATTTCAATACGGCTACTTCAAAACTGATACAGGATATTCTGCTCGTACTGGAAATCCTTCATGAGTCCGGAAATGCGATAAAAGTGCTCTGGTACCATGAGCGGGATGATGAAGACATGTATGACCAGGGTCTTGAGTTCAAGGAAAATGTAAACATTCCATTTGACATTATAGCATATTAAGTCAACCCGCAATTCCTTGCAAAAGAACCACCCGGCAGGACCACAGTCTACCGGGATCCCTATAGAACCAATCCTTCTGTAAAGATAACAATACGCCCTTAGTCATAACGCGCTTTAAAATCATCTGCCTCTCCTCATTCCCCGGAACGGCATTGCAGGAAATCTGTCAAATCCGCGTTCCCCGCGACCGAAATCGTAACTTCTGCCCATATATCCGTAACCGGATGACCTTCTGTATGGCCCCGAACGGTAGATTTTCTTTTGTTCATCTGTCAGGACATTCAGAACATCCTGTTCATATTTGATGGCTTTTTTGCTCAGTTCTGTTGTCAGTTGTCCGATTTCATCCAGCTTTTTATTGATCTGAGTCAGATCCGGATTTTCTGCCGACCTTAATTTCTGCAATTCTGCCCTTTTAATGTTAAGATCGTTACGGATATCTGTCATTTCCTGCTGGTACGCATCCCTCAGTGCCACAATCTTTGTTTCCTGTTCTTCCGAAAGGTCCAGACCGCGGTATACATTCCATCCCATCCGTTGAGCAAAAAGCGAATCCGTACGATAGCCGAACCCCGGCTGTGCAAAAACAGACGTTCCTGTAATAACCAATGCTATCATGAGCATCAATTTTCCCGGAGTGACATACTTGTTTTTCATTTTCATTTGATTTTTTTGGTTTACATTAATTTCGGTTCATTATGCTGTTGTTGTTGATGGAATAATTTTATGATGCAAAATTGACAAAAACTGTGCAAAAACCCTGCGGCTTTATGATTTTTTAACAGTTTTTTAAGGATTATTATGATGTTGCATCCGGATGTCAGTATTTAACATGATTTAAAATTTTATGGCATTATTCTTGCATACAATTGTAAAAATACATGATGATTGTTAATAACTCGACTTGTTTCATCAATCCTGAGTTTAAATTATCCGGTAATTTTGAAAATAAAAGGATCACATTCTGCAAATAAGTTGAAAAACAAGCATAAAGGGCATCATTTTTTAACATAAAAAGTTTTTTAACGTATAATATACTGAAATCGTTTTTTAACCATGCGCTCACGATCAATATCATATGAATTGCTGCATGCAGTAGACGGTTATAACAGACTGAGTCTCAGAAAAGCGTGGTCAGGCGCGAAATCGGCCATAAGGAAAATAAGGTTTGACCGCCTTAAGCTAAACTATGGTGATTCAAGGATTGATCAAAAGGAGGAACAAAGAAGGCGGTTGTCGGAAGGACTTAAGATCTGCCGCTAATTTTAGCCGACACTTATACCTGCTATTTTAAATGATTCAAACAGGTTGCCTTAAACGGGCAGCTTGTTTTTTTTATTCAATAATTTTCATCTCGGTTCGACGGTTTTGTGCCCTGTATTCTTCCGTATCATTTGATACAACGGGCATTTTCATGCCATAGCCGTGGTAAATGATCCTGTTGCTGTCGATCGAAGCATTGATCAGATATTCTGCAACTGTTTTTGCTCTGTTTTCTGATAGGATCTGATTATATTCCTGGTTGCCGATGTTGTCCGTATGTCCGCTGATTTCGATGCGGACTTCTGCGTTTTCCTGCAGGAATTGTACGATCTTCGTCAGTTCTGCTTCTGATTCCATCTTTAACGCAAATGAATCGGTTTCATAAAAGATGTTTTTCAAAATTGTACTGACACCAACCTGAAGTGGTTGCAAAGGTATATCTTTGAGGAAGGGATCATTCACCTGATACCTGTCCTTTAATGCAAAATTTTCCGAAAAGAACAGGTAACCCTTTTTGGAGACATTTAACATATAATTATGATCGGTCGGTATGCATACCAGAAATTCCCCTGTGATGCTGTCTGAATAGGACATATTAATGACCTTGCCGGCATTCAGGTCGGTTAGTTCAAACCGTGCTTTTAGCGGCAGGTCATTCTTTGCATCAAATATTTTACCCTTCATATAAGTAACCATTTCGGGTCTGGTTTGCACAGGCATTTCAAATGAAAAGATGTCCTTACCCTGCCGGGTATTGATATCTGATGAATAATAGGCTTTGTCACCGCGCGAATTTACGATCATACCAATTTCATCGCGATTCGTGTTGATCGGATAACCCAGATTTACCGGTTTATTCCAGTAACCGTCCGCTTGCAGTTGTGACATAAAAATATCATAACCACCCATTCCGATATGTCCGTCAGATGAGAAATACAATGTACGGTTATCGGGATGAATAAAAGGTGACATTTCGATGCCGACTGTATTGATTGAATCACCAAGATTTACCGGAATTGTCCAGAGGTCGTTTTCATCCATGTACGATACCCATATATCATGCAAACCTTTTCCTCCGGGTCTGTCACTCGAAAAATACAGGGTACGTCCGTCGGACGAGAGAGCAGGCTGTGTTTCCCTGTATGCAGTATTAATCGGACTACCCATGTTTACGGGTTTTGACCACAGGTTGCCTTCTTTTACCGTGTAATACAAATCACACCGGCCCACTCCGTCACTCCTGTTGCAGGCAGTAAAAACCATGAATCGCCCGTCGCCGGAAATGGTTTGTGCACCTTCGTTATCATTTGTATTTAATGGTTCTCCGGCATTCAACATGACGGTCCATCCTTCTTCCTGATAATAACTGATAAAAAAATCCTCCTGCACCCTGTTGATAAACTCATTACTTTTAATCAACCTGGTGATCACAAGAATTTTTTCATCGGCTGAAAGGCTTGGCCAATACTCGTCATTTGCAGTATTAACAGCCGGTCCCAGGTTTACCGGCTTGAATTCAACAGGATTGTTCTGGGCGTAAATGGCAAAATTGCATCTGGTAATACCATCTTTTGCTTTAATGGCGTTGGCTGTATTGGCCTCACTGATTTCCAGATACTTCTCATATCTTTGTTTCGCTTCCCGGTACAGGGCTTCCTTGTATTCAAGGTTGCCAAGTCTGATCCATCCGTATGGATAGTATGTTTCGTTGATTGCAAAAGCCTGACGGTATGTTCTGATGGCTTCATGAGGTTGATTGCTGTCTTCATATACTTCAGCAAGCACCAGGTATGCATCCATAAACCGGGCATCCTCATCAATTGCTTCAAGAAAATATTTCACCGCATTGGCATAATAATTAAGGGAATAGCTCCGGATGCCATTGTTATATGCTTCAATTGCCTTCCTGGATCTTGTGACCGGCTGATTTTGGGACATAAGTATCAAGGGCCTTGTCAGGATGCATAAAAACAACAGTAATAATTGAAGGCTCTTCATTTAACGGATGGTTTTGACTTCCTTGTCAATCCTTAACGAATCTGAAAGGAAACAAATTATATTGTTTTTCTGGAAAAATAATGTTGTCAGCAATTTTTGGCCGTTCCACAATGTCTACGTTGAAAGAGTGCTGATGTTGCCCTTTTCCAGGCAAAAAACTGACCAAGGAGTCATTTTCGTAATAAAAGTCGGCAAGCAGCCATTTGTCAGGATCTGCCTGGAGACCGGTTACCGTTCCGGGTATATGGATTGCCCAGCGGACATTATTTTCATTCTGTCTGACGGTGACAACGGTATCTTTGCCACCGGCCGTGATCCTGAAATCAATCGGGATCCTGAATAAAGGTGTTGATGATGTTGTTGACTGCCTGGCGTTGATATACAATGTATCATTATGTTGTTGCCATTGAAGACTGACAACAGGATACCCTTCTCCAAAATACCAGTGATTGAAAAAATCTGTAAAATCTTTACCTGATTTCTGTTCCAGCAGGTTTTTAAAATCCAGTCCTGTTGCAGAGCTGTGCCGGTGCATGTTTAAGAAATCCTGAAGGATCTCAAAAAAAAGATCGTCGTTATTGATTTCATGCCGGATCATATGCACAATGGCAGCACCTTTCTTGTATGTAAGCCTGTAATCAAAGATCCTGTTTTCAGACCTTGCAGCGTTTTCCGGAACATAAACACTTCCGTCATTTCGGAATTTAACAATCACATGTGCGTTATCCATCCACCGGTCTGCATCTTCCCGGGAAATCAGATATTCGTAGCCCAGATACTCTGAATAGCTTGCAAATCCTTCGTTGATCCAGATATCCTGCCACGTAGCGCATGTTACATAATTGCCAAACCACTGGTGTGCCAGCTCGTGTGTAACCAGTGTAAAGGAGAAGTCTTCCAGTGTTGTCATGGTCTGATGTTCCATTCCTCCTCCGGATGGAACGATACAATGGCCGTACTTTTCTTTTCTGAAAGGATATGGGCCGAAAAGGTCAGAAAACAACCGGATCAGGTCAGAAGTGATGTTGATCCGGGACCTGTTGGTCTCCAGATACAGATCATTGTCATATATGAAATTCTGAACAAGCAGCGAATCACCATTGTCTCCGTACCCTGTATAGAATGAATAATCCCTGTAATCACTTACAGCAAAGGATATTAAATAAAATGCAACAGGATAACGGCTTTTCCATTCATATCTGATTTTGTCCCCGGGTAAAAGTCTTTCTGCAGTCAGCAGGCCGTTTGAACCTGCTTTCAGATTTTTGTCAGTCGTGATAAAGACATAAACCGAATCGGCTTTGTCTGTTAAATCCTGCTTACAGGGAAACCAGATACGCGAAGAAAAAGGCTCTGAAAGTGTCCATGTTACCCTTTTGTCCCATTTACGGTCCATTTCATTGTAGATACCCGCAAAGCTGCTTCTGTTCCTGACACTTCCGCTATAAAAAACCTGTATTGCCATCATGTTACCGTCTGATACCGGATACGCAGTATATATGAAAAGCTGATCATCCTGATGCACATGATCTGCCTGTTGTCCGTTAAGCAGGACAGAATCCACATACAGATTGTTCCCCATATCCAGGATAATTTGACCTTTAAGGGGACTCAAAACTTCTAAATGCACCGTAGTGGAACCGGAGACATGTGTCGTGCTGTCATTGACTTCAATGTCAATGAAATAAAATTTCACATCAAGGGCATCGGCTTCCGGACTGGAATTTTGAGGGAGTACAACTTTGAGGATGTCATTATTCTGCATCCGGAAAAGCGGGTGGGTTCCGGAGTGGAACAATATAGTAAAAAGGAAAGTGGTCAGCATCAATGTAAAGTTCTTCATATTTTCAGGAAGACAAATTCACGTTAAAGTTATGAATAATATTCTTGAACGGAGAACTGTATCTGAACGGGATGCAATTTTGAACAGGTATATGGAACTTTCCAGCCGGGATTGTTGGTATTATTTTTATGAAAAAGCAAATCCCGGATATGAAGAATATCCGGGATTTCATCATCTTAAACTAACCAAACCCTATAAAATGAATGTGAAGTTTAAAACATACTTAACATCATAAAAATGTAAGTATCTTTTAAATACATAGCAAATGTATTCCAATATCGGGAAAATACATCAGTATGTTAGATGATTCTAATCTCCTTTTAAAGGTGATATTAATCATCTCCATTTTTTTATCTTTTTTTTAACAACAATCCTTCCGGTATTTGTTTTAAAAAGAAGACGCAAATTCATTACTTTTGCACTTCAAACTGACCAAAGCATGAATGCCTCAGTAATCAGGCTGGCAATCAGAACTGCATCTCTGATACAGTTGTCTTTTAAGTTCGATAATCGAAAACGCCCGTTTTCAAATATTTTTAAATATTTCCGGGAAATGGGATTGACTTCTGAGGAAATCAAAACGTGTATGGATGACACCATAAAGAAATTTCCCGCTGACAACATGGAAGTTACAGAAATTCCCATAAACGAATCGATCACGGAAGAGATCTGCAGTGAAGTCAATAAATCGCTCAGGCGTGATGAGAAGATATTTTTATTGCTGCTCGTGCTGGATTACCTGGTAAATCTTTCGGATGTTTCAGGTTACCATGATGTGCTGGAAAAAATTTGCAGTCACATCGGCATTGATGGAACGCTGGTAGAAAAGTTCGGTGGATTTGTCGGAAGTAACGATCCGGATGAATTTCTGAGCGGGGATTATCTTATAATCTCACCACCGAAGGAAAGCAAGGATGAAAAGCTGGAAGGTTCATGGATTGAAGATATTGCCTTGAGAAATCAAAAGGCTGTGAACATTCTTGAAATGGACAGCGTGCACGACCACCTGATCATCATGTTTGTGGATCAGATCAAGGCCTTTCTGATCCGTTGCCTGGAAAGCTCTTTAAATACTTCGGTCAAAGATCATGATCAGAATTGCAGGTTCAGGATCTTGCATCCGGGAGGTGAATTGCAATTGAAGGAAGGTGTCACACTGACGTACACACAGATCAAGGAACAGTATCTGCAATTGCAACCGAAAGGATCCATATCGCTTGTTGTCAGTGATATCAAATTCTGGTCATCAAAGGGTGCCAGATCGATCAGCAGATTTACGGTCAGTGAGGTTTCGGGACGATTGATCGGTATTGTCGGCAAAGAAGGCGTGGGTAAAAGCACGTTGCTGAAATTGCTTGCCGGTCATTTTAAGCCTGATGAAGGCAAAGTGATCATCAACGGATATGATTTATGGAGGTATAAATATTTACTGAAGGGAATCATCGGTTATGTTCCGGAGGAGGATCTTTTATTTGAGGAACTCACGGTATACGAAAACCTGATCCTTACTGCCCGTCTGCATTACAGCAATTTAAGCAAAAGGGAAATTGAAAATAAGGTAGATGCGTTGTTAAAAAAACTTGATCTTTTTGAACTGAAGGATGAAGTCGTGGGTGACATTTTTAGCAAACGCCTCCAGCCGGGACAGCGCAGAATGCTGAATATTGCACTGGAATTGTTGCGCGAACCACAGATTTTGTTGGTCGATAATGCTTTGTACGGACTTGGAATGGCCGATGCTTCAAAAGTCATTAAGATCCTGCACGATTATTCTTTTTACGGCAATCTGGTTATCACCACAATCAGTCAGGCAGGCAGTCATACGTTCAATTATTTTGACAAGATCTGGATCCTTGATGAAGGAGGGCGACTGGTCTACAACGGATCGATAAAAGATGCAACCGCATACCTGTACAGGCATCTGAATCTTGTGCGCCGCGAAATCGGGGATACCGACCCTTCCATTTTACTTGACCTGATCAATTACAAATTACCGGACCCGGAGGGTAATGAATGGAAACGGGTAATTAAACCTCATGAATGGCATTCTTTATATTTTGAAGAAAAAGTTCAGGATACAGTTGCCCTGAACGAAAAAACACTTTTACCGGCCAGGATCCTGAAAATTCCGAATCTTGAGGTGCAGTTGCTGATATTTTCGGTCCGTAATTTTAAATGTAAATTCACCCGGTTAAGAGATATACTGTTAGCCTTCCTTTCCGGTCCCCTCATTGCCACGGCCGTTGCTCTGCTGTTGCGAATGAGTTCAGAAGGGGATTATGCGTATTCCTCCAACGGCAATATTCCCATTTTCCAGTTTATCAGCGTTATAATGATGATTATTATGGGAATGATCACCAGCGCGGATGAATTCATCAAGGAGAGAAATATCCTGAGAAAAGAAGAATATCTTGAACTGAGCAGGTTCAGCTATATAAACTCAAAGATTCTGTACCTGTTTCCTTTGATAGCCATACAGACATTTTTATATGTGATTGTAAGCAATTACATCCTTGAGATCAGGGACATGGTATGGTATTACTGGATCGTGCTTTTCAGCTCGGGTTGTTTTGGTGTACTGACAGGTTTGTTCTTTTCAATGAGCGTAAAAAATACCGGCATCATATTTGAAAAAATCATACCCATTGTGATCGCGTTACAGATCATTCTGGGCGGCGGAGTAATCCCTTATGAAAAACTGAATCTCGATAAGAGCAAATATTCTCCGGTCCTGGGTGATCTGATGGTATCACGGTGGGGTTATGAAGCGCTGGTCGTAACGCAATATAAAAACAACAAATACGGGAGTCTTTTCTTTGATGTTGATAAGCAATTGAGTCAGAACTCCTTTTATTCAGGACAACTTGTGCCCGCCCTCGAAGAAATGCTTGACAAATTTGTTTCATCGGACGGGGCAGAGGACAGCGTTGAAATTTATGGCAGAATGTTGTATAATGAGTTATCCAAGGTTGCTGAGATTCCGGAAGTATTCCCCTTTGAATATCTGAACCACATTCCTGATTTAATGGATGATGAAATGGTTATTCAGGAGGTCCGTGATTATATTACCTATTTGTCAATTTATTTTTACAATCAATATGAAGGTTCTGTCCTGAGGAAGGACAGCCTGCTGGCACAGTTGGAGGATTCTCTGGGAACTGAAGGATTGCAGTATCTCAGAACGGAATATTATAATCAGGATCTTGAGGAGACAGTGAGACGATCAGGCCAAAATGTATCTTATGATATACTGAAAAACGAAATTGTCCCCAGAATTGATCCGATTTTTATGGGTCAGGATTCAGATTTTGGCAGGGCGGGATTTTTCAGCGCAACGAAATTCATCAACGGACAATTTACCAATACAATCTGGTTTAATGTATCCGTTATCTGGATGTTTACATTCCTCTTTTACCTTTTACTTCTTTTTGACACGGCTAATATGACCCGTAAATTATTCGGCCGCAATCCCGTCTGATCAATGAGACTCTTTTTTAACAAGGTTTTGAAGTGAAAGAAATAAGTCGGATTGAATTTTTTCAGAACTTTTCTCATTTACTTCACAACTGTATATTCTTTGAATTCACAATTTTTTATAACATTTTTGTGAAAAAGTGTATTCACAGATGTATTTTGTTTGCGCTAAGAACATCACTTTCTTCAGATACTGCATGATTTTCTGCATGCTTTTGCAACTGTTTATCACCAATGCAAAGGCTCAGGACAATATTGAATCTGAAGACAGGTTTATTATTGAAAAACAGTTAACTGCAACCACTGTTAAGGATCAGTCACGTTCAGGTACCTGCTGGAGTTTTGCTGCCGTCTCATTCATTGAGTCTGAATTGTTGCGTACGGGTCGGGGTCATTTTGATTTATCAGAAATGTATGTGTTCAGAAATACCTATCTGGAAAAGGCGGACAGATACGTCAGAATGCACGGGAACATTACATTCGGAAGTGGCGGAGAGGCAAATGATGTTACTGCATCGATCCGGTCAGCCGGGATCATGCCTGAGGCTGTTTATCCCGGAAGTAACTTCAACATGGAGGACTTTGACTTCAATGAAATGGATGAAGTATTGAAGGATTTTGTAGACGGGATTGTCAGCTCACCAGAGAACATGCTGGATCTTTCCTGGAAAATAGAATTTGAGTCGATACTTGACTCCTTTCTGGGTCCTGTACCCGATACATTTATCTGGGAAGGTAAAACGTACAATTCATTGTCGTTTGCCGCAAGTCTGGGTTTAAACATGGATGATTATGTATTGATCGGATCTTATACGCACCATCCGTTTTATAATAAGTTTATCCTTGAAGTACCGGATAACTGGTCGTGGGAATATGTATATAATGTTCCGCTGGATGACCTGGTTGAAATACTGGACCAGTCACTTTTAAAAGGCTATACTGTTGTTTGGGCACTGGATATCTCGGAAAAGGGTTTTTCTTTTGAAAAAGGTCTGGCACTGTTATGGGAAAACGGCAGAACACAGCCTATAAAAACGGCATTTGTGCATGATCCCGGGAGAC
>JAFGRC010000068.1 GCA_016935355.1 Bacteroidales bacterium | reverse complement strand
GCTGATGATGTTTCCGACGATGAAGAATAAATCAATACACAATCTTTTGTCTGGATTGTATCATTAAATTTACAATCTATCCTGAATCCCTGTATGCATCTGATATTTCTGATTACCGTATGGCGCAAAATTGCTTTTGACCAGGTTTTATCTCCGGGAAAACAGTTCTCCAATTCCCGATTCCGCATTCTGAATTCCGCATTCCCAATTCCTGATCGATTTAAGGTCTCCAGTCTATTTCATCCAGTCCATGTCTGCGAAGGATTTCATTGGTTTTTGAAAAATGACGGCACCCGAAAAATCCGTTGTAAGCCGAAAACGGGGAAGGATGTGCTGCTTTCAGGACATAATGCCTTTTTGTATCGATCAGTAGTTCTTTATCCTGCGCATATTTGCCCCAAAGCAGGAAAACCAGGCCGACTCTTTTCTCAGATAACTTCCGGATCACTGAATCCGTAAAGATCTCCCACCCTTTTTTCTGATGAGAACCGGCTTGATTGGCCCTTACTGTAAGCGTTGCGTTCAGCAGCAACACACCCTGCCGTGCCCATTTTTCAAGATTCCCATGCACGGGGACAGGTATTCCGAGATCAGATTGAATTTCCCTGAAAATATTTACAAGTGAAGGCGGAGGGGCAACCTTCCCGGGAACAGAAAAACACAATCCGTGTGCCTGTCCCTTACCGTGATAAGGATCCTGCCCCAATATCACAACCCTTACCCGGTCAAAAGGCGTTAGATGAAATGCATTGAAAATAAGAGATCCTGGCGGATAAACCGTATACCTGAGCTTTTCCGCAACAAGAAATTCCTTTAATTCCTGAAAATATTGCGCATTAAATTCTTCATTCAGGATGCTCTTCCAGGTATGTTCGATCTGTGGATCTATCTGTGCCATACCAAATTTTCATGGTCAAATGTAAAAAATAAAATCAAATTCTGATTGTTGGTAAATCGATTATCAGTCCTTTGATATATTTCCTAATTTTGAAAATCCAACATACAAATACCGGAACACCATATGAATAGATGGAATTTGCTGCCATTTATATTAATAACCGGACTGACAGCCATCATTGTCACTTTGATCCTGATCCTCAAGCCCGGTGTGACGAGTGAACCCCTGAAGGCTGTACCGGCCGACGCTTCCGTAATTATTAAAATCAATGACTTTCAGGGCTTTGTGCAGGAATCCATGGTGAAAAGCAGCATCTGGAACGAACTCAAAATCATTCCTGAATTTAACAGGTTGGACAAACAAATTCAATTCCTTGATTCACTTTACAGGAACATGCCCGAAGCCAGAAATCTGCTGCAAGCACAACCCTCATATATTTCAGCACACTTTACGGGAAAGGAGCGAATCAGCTTTATGCATGTATACAGACTTCCCGGAAAACTCAATGAAAAGAAGATCAATGATATGATCCACGGGTTGATCATCAATCAGGGAACTGTCAACAGCCGCAAATATGAGGGAGTTACCGTTTACGAAGTGAACCTCCTCAACCAGCAACAGCTCGGAAACTTCTCATATGCCATCATAAGCGGAAATTTCCTGTTAAGTTTTTCTTCAATTGTTCTTGAAGATGCTATCAGACAATTGGTATCAGATGAATCAATTGTCAGGCAAAAAGGATTTCAGGAAATGTTTGATGCCGCGTTAAAAAATGCCAGCGTGGATGCCAACATCTTTATAAACTTCCGGGAATTACCCCGTAGTTTTTCCACACTGGTCAGGCCGGAATTCAAAGCAGAAGTCCGTTCATTCAACACATTCTCCGACTGGGGTGAGCTGGATGTTAATACGTTGTCTGATGCATTGTTGTTGAACGGTTTCGTGCACATTGCGGATTCCTCCATTACTGCAGCATCGTTATTCGTGAATCAAAATCCTCAGAAAATAACTGCTGATGAAGTTCTTCCGGCAACTGTTTCGGCATTTCTGACATTGTCCTTTTCCGACGTTAACAAATACTTTAATGATTATCATGAATATCTTCGTGAACTGGGACAGTTTACCGGATACAGCAATACGATCAGGTCCCTGGACAACACATATGACGTTGAATTCCTGAATGTATTCAAAGAAATACTTGATCAGGAGATCACATTTGCCTTTGATGCCGGGAATGCCAAAAATGATGCGGTGGAGACACTGTTTATCATGCGTGTGAAAAGCCAGGCTTTAGCCGAAGAAAAGCTTACCGGGATCCTTAACAACATAGCATCTGTGGAATCGAAACCGATGGACGCATACACATTCCGGTACAGGTTTGATAATGAATTATCCTTTACAATTCATCATTTGCCTATAAAAAAACTTGCCGGAAAACTATTTGGAAGTTTATTCGCCGGACTGGACGAGCATTTTTATGTGCTTCTTGACAATTATCTGATTTTTGCATCCTCCAGGGAGGTTTTGCAGGATTTGATCGCAAGTTACATCCTGAATAAAACACTTGTGACTGATCGGGCATATCAGGACTTTAAGAGCGGCATCTCCTCACGTTCAAATATCTGTTTTTATTGCAAGCTTGGTGAAGGGCACCGCACATTTGCAAAATATCTAAATCCCGGACTCGTAAAAAAATGGGATACCTATAAACAGGTTTTTGGCAATGTGCAGGTTATGGGTTTTCAGCTTTATTCCAATGATGGTATGTTGTATAACAACCTGCTGGTCAAGCACCTGTCATCTTCAGGAGCAGCTTCACCGACCGTTTGGGAAAGCAAACTGGATACACTGACCGATTTCAAGCCGATCTTTGTTCTCAACCACAATACAAATCAAAAGGAAATCTTTGTACAGGACCTCAGTCATAATATTTACCTGATTAACCAGGTGGGCAGAATACTCTGGAAAGTTCGTCTTAACGAAAAAATCAACAGTGAGATATATCAGATCGATTATTACAACAATGGTAAACTGCAATTTATGTTCAGTACGGCAACCCAACTGTACCTCATTGACCGTAACGGGAATTTTGTTGAAAAATATCCTGTAAAGCTCCGTTCTCCTGCATCCTGCGGCATGTCTCTTTTTGATTACGACAACAACAGGAATTACAGGATTTTTATTCCGTGTGAGGACCGGCAGGTATATGTATATGACAAGGAGGGCACCCTCGTAAGCGGATGGGATTTCGGCAAAACCGAAAGCATTGTGAATCAGCCCGTGCAACATTTCAAGGTGCTTGACAGGGATTATATTGTTTTCGGGGACGGGCTCAGAACCTATATCCTCGATCGCAGGGGAAATATCAGAACAAATGTGACTACATATTTTCAAAAGTCAGCTGCAAACAGATACTTTCTTGACGTGTCCGGACGGACAGCTGATGCACGTCTGGTAACGACCGACACAGCCGGTACGGTATATTTTATTTATCTTGACGGAAGAATCAATACGTTCGAACTGGCACCATATTCAAACGGACATTTTTTCGAATACCAGGACCTGAACGGAGATGGCAGCAGGGAATACATTTTTCTCGAGGACAATATCCTTACTGTTTACCTGAATGATAAGAAAAAAATGTTTGAAATTGTATTCAGGGAAGAAATTAACGACCGGCCAACGTACTACGCATTTTCAGCAACAGACCGTAGAATCGGGATTGTCGCGCGCAATGACGACCTGATTTACCTGATCGACAACAACGGTACCATACACCGCAATTTCCCGCTTCAGGGTAATACCCCTTTCAGTATCGGATACCTCGACTCCTCGGGAGGGGCATTTAATCTCCTTGTCGGCAGCAGGAACCATTTCCTCTACAATTATCAGTTAAACTGAATCCCGTTTAATCATCCCTGGCAACATTGTTCATGTGTAAATAAATATTCTAACTTTGCAGAAAAAGGTAAATGGCCTTACTGAGAACAATATTAATACTAATCATTATCTATTATGTCGTTCAGATTTTTACACGATATATATTACCTGCTTTGTTCACCAGCTATATGGATGATAAGATGAATGAATTCTCCACAAAGCAGAAAAAACAACAAAAGAAAACGGCAAAGCGTGAAGGTGAAATTACAATTGATTATATTCCGGAGAAATCCTCCAAAAACAAACCGGGCAAAGGAGAGTATGTTGATTATGAAGAAGTGAAAGAGTAGTGATCCGGAAATACGATACTTTGAACCCGAAATTTGAAACCCGTAACTTTGAGCGCAAAAAGTACTGAAACTTAAGAATTCTTGCTTGTTAATGACTTGATCTTCTTGGCAAAATTGGATGCAAATACAAAATCATTCAGGTATTCATTGTCACTGTCCAGGATCTCTTCCCTTGTACCCTCCCAGCATTTAAAACCCTGATGAATGAATACCACCTTTTCTCCTATTTCCATTACCGAATTCATATCATGTGTGTTCACGACAGTGGTTATGCTGTAATCATGCGTAATCTCACTGATCAGGTCATCAATTACCAGGGCGGTTTTCGGATCCAGTCCTGAATTCGGCTCATCACAAAACAGGTATTTCGGATTCTGTACAATTGCCCTGGCTATTGCTACCCTTTTCTTCATGCCCCCACTAAGCTCACCGGGATACAACTTATTAACATTATCCAGGTTCACCCGTTTAAGACAGATATTTGCCCTTTCCCGCTTTTCATCGTATGGCATTTTTGTAAACAAGTTGAGCGGAAATATTACGTTCTCTTCGACAGAAAGGGAATCGAACAGTGCTCCTCCCTGAAACATCATGCCCATCTCCTTTCGCAATTCTTTTCTGCCGGTGAAGCTCATCTCAACAAAATTACGATCGTCAAAAATCACCGCACCACGGTCCGCTTCATGCAACCCCACAATGCATTTCATCAGAACAGTCTTTCCCGATCCGCTTCTGCCAATGATCAGGTTCGTTTTACCCCTCTCAAACGTCACGGATATATCTTCAAGTACGTTCACCCCTGCAAAGGATTTGTACAGATGTTCCACTTCAATCATCAGGCAAGCATTAATTGGGTTAGTACCACATCTGCCAGCAATATCAAAATACTGCTGTAAACCACTCCCCGGGTACTGCAACGGCCGACTTCCAGCGCACCTCCCTGAACATAATAACCGTGAAATGAAGTAACGGATGTGATGATAAATGCATAAACCACTGTTTTTACCAGCGCATAGGTGATGTAAAAAGGAATAAACCAGTATTGTATACCATATATATAATCGGAGGAAGCAAGTGCACCGGTCACGATACATGCCATCCATCCCCCGAAAATGCCCACAACCATACTGATGATGGTGAGTATGGGATTGAAAACCATGGTTGCCAGTATTTTAGGGAGTATGAGATAGCTTGCCGAATTGATGCCCATCATCTCCAGTGCATCAATCTGCTCGGTAATACGCATATGCCCGATCTCAGATGCTATATTTGAACCTACCTTACCTGCAAGAATCAGTCCAACCATAGTCGAGGAAAACTCAAGCAGGATCGTGTCCCGGGCGGTCAGACCGATCAAATATAACGGTATCCAGGAACTTTCCAGATTATAACGTGTTTGTAATGTAATGACCGCTCCAATAAATATTGAAATGATGATTACAATACCGATTGAATTGATCCCCAGACTTTCAATTTCCCGGATGGTCTGCTGAAGGTATATTTTTGTCTTTTCCGGTTTGGAAAAAACCCGTGTAATAAAGATGATGTATTTACCGAAAGCTGAAATATTTTTCATCCTCAATAGCGATTATTACAATAGTCATTTCAAATCACCGGTTCAACTGTTCAATATAACCCTGCATCAAATTTAATTGATTCATGAAAATGATTTTATTAATTTCGCTGAAAGTTATCCAAAAAACCAATTTTGACATCTGATGAACAAACATCATTATTGTGTGGTCATGGCAGGCGGTATAGGAAGTCGTTTCTGGCCATTGAGCAAAACAAAAAAGCCCAAGCAGTTTCTTGACATTCTGGGTACAGGCAGGACATTGATACAACAAACATTCGACCGCCTGACCCGTGTATTTCTGCCGGAGAACATTTATGTCGTTACCAACGAGGACTATAAGGATCTGGTAGCCGAACAGCTGCCTGTAATCCATTCGGATCAGGTACTTCTCGAACCGTTACGGCGCAATACAGCTCCGTGCGTCGCTTATGCCAATCAAAAAATTGCATTACGGGATCCCGATGCCATGATACTGGTAGCACCTTCCGACCATATAATCCTGAAAGAAAATGAATTTCTGGAGGTTGTGAAAAAAAGCCTGGATTTTGTGACTGAAAATGATCATATGCTGACGCTGGGTATTCAGCCAGACAGACCTGAAACCGGTTACGGCTATATTCAGGTAAATGGAGACAAAACGCAGATCGAGCTTAACAAAAGCTTCCGCAAGGTAAAAACCTTTACGGAAAAACCCGATATCAAAATGGCTGAGATATTCATCAACAGCGGCGACTTTTTCTGGAATTCAGGTATGTTTTTCTGGTCACTGAAAACCATTAACCGTGCTTTTAATATATATCTCCCCGAGATAACCCGCTTGTTTAAAGAAGGTATCGAATATTATAATACCCCACAGGAATCTGAATTTATTGGCAAAGTATATCCGAACTGCAGGAATATTTCCATTGATTACGGTATCATGGAAAAGGCAGACAATGTCTATGTGCTGTGCTCCGATTTCGGATGGTCGGACCTCGGTACCTGGGGCTCGCTGTACGATATGATGAACAAGAATGAAGATCACAACACCATTACAGGTGGTCAGGTATTCAGTTACAATACCCGCAACTGTATCGTCAACCTGCCCGCAAATAAGCTTGCCGTTATTCAGGGGCTCGACGATTATATCATTGTGGAATCCGACGATATCCTTCTGATCTGCCGGAAAGAAGATGAGCAGAAGATCAAGAACTTCGTAAATGATGTTAAGATCGAAAAAGGTGAGTCATTTGTTTAAAAACGCTCCCGACAGGGTGATACACTGTCGGAATGTATCGAAAAAAAAGGGTGATCGCTGATCACCCTTTTTTTTATCTTAGTATTCCCACATATCGTGTTCCACATTAAACAGCCATTCCTTGATTTCCTCGGCCTCCAGCAGAGCATCCATACCCAGTGCATAGGAATTGATAGCCCTGTTTGCGTATACGTTAGATTCCGCAAAAATATAACCTGAAAACCTTCTTTGCATAAAAAAGTCATCAAAAGAAATACGCTGTGCATCATTGTTGTTGTTGTAAATTTCATGGCTTGCAAGCAGCGGCCTGATTTCCGGAAAATAAACCCAGAAGGTCAGTCTCTTCCTGATGACATCCGTCGGAAGTCCGTTCTCATCAAGTTGGTTATAAACCCGGATCGGGCACAATCCAATAATTCTTACATTCATGACCGAATTGTTGCGGTCGAAAAACCATTTTTCCTTTACCAGTATCTGTTTTACCTCGTCAAGCCTTCTTTCATTCTGAATGGTTGTGTCCCTTGGTAATCCCGTTTGCAAATCTATTATCCTTATGGTTTCAGTACCTGCTCCCATTTCTTCATCAATCCTTCTGCGGTCAAGCGGAAGTGTAAACTCATTGTTCTGATCATCAGTGGAATACGCCCTGATGCCCATATTATCGATGCCCCATAGGATGAGGGAAGTCAGACTGAAACGCTTGCCTATGGGCTCCCTGGGATAATACAGGGGAAGGTTCTGAAGTTGGGTCAGATCAATGATCCTGTAAATATCCTTGGCCCACAGCACATCAGCTTCACGTACCCATGTATAAGGTATGGGATCCTTATTGGGAATGTGTTCACGTGTATACACTTCTGTCAATATATCCTGGGCAAATGAACTTTTCCCTGTAACGCCAACGATTGCCAGTACCATGAATATAAATACTACTCGTTTCATCTCAACTCAGTTTAGTTGTTAATTCAATTTCAAACTTATGGGTGATAACGGCCGAACGCCTCCATCCGGACCCACCGCCCTGATTTCCTCTATATATACGGAGGCCCCTCTGCTGAGGCCGTTGATCAGATTTCTCACCTCCTGGTTAAACTGGTTTCCGCTGACCTTTACGTCATTGACAAAACCACCTACTATCGCCACGACAGTATATTCCGTTACCCTGAAAGTCAGGTCAAATTCAAAATCTTCCGGCATGGCAGCCACAACACCTGGTTGTGCCAGTAAAACACTTTTCGAAATAATCCCGCTCCTCTGGTTGGCAACCATTGCAATCGGATCCGGAACGGTTTTCACCCGGAAAGGTTTTGAGCCTACCTGTGCCCAACTGCCATTCAGCTGAGCCGAAACGGTCACGATACAATTGCCCTGCCTCATCGGATTCATGATCCAGCTGCTGCCTGATCTCTTGATTGTGCCATTCGATGCACTTGCCTGAACCTGATTGGCCGGAACTCCCGGAACGGATATCTCAACCGGATTGTCAACACCCAGATAAAATACATTCATTTTGGTGGGTGAAACCACAACGCTTCCTTCCGCAACCTGGTATTCCTCATAGAAAGGTCTGCGAATGGCTCCTCCGGGACCCTGGAATTCAAGGATCCCGCCCCATTGCTTCACGCCGACAGAGCTGCCCGACCGTTCAAATATTCCTTTGCCGGTCCGGAGATCCACTTCAATCTGCTGATAGTTCAGTCCTTCCCTCATATTATACTCTATCTGTCCGGTTTCCGCATTTACTGTTTCCTCCCAGGGTTGGCTGACGCCTTCCACTATATAAATACTGGGTGCCTGGGTTGTATCGCGGGCGGCCAGAAATATCTCAGCCTGGTAAGGATTACCGCGGATAATATAATTGGAATTGGGTATCACGACAGCTTCCAGTTCATTGAATTTCACTTCACCGGCACTGATCTGGGCATATAAATAATTGATCATTTCCGATTCGGCATTGCGCAGGTCGATCTGCATGGATGACATGATGGCAAGAAATCCCATAAGCGGGGAATGTCCGAATTTATGAATCTCCCAGACGCTCTTTTCACGGTTCTGCAATGTGCCTTCCTGACCCGGAGCTTCGGTGTTCAGACTTGACTTAATGGCTTCCCTGAGTTGTTCGGGCAAATCTTCCTCACTGCCCTCAATATTCAGCAGAAATTCCCTGAATTCTTCAATTCTGTTCTTCAGTAACCTGGCCTCGCTTCTGTCGGTCAGCTCATTCCCGATCATGATGCGGTTGGGAGTATCATAATCAGTGGTTGCCTTGATATTATCCTGAATGATCTCGCCATCCACCACGATACCTTCTATATTGCCCCGCTCCGCTTCTGAAAGGACTTTGATCTTCAGCCGCTGGATATAGGCATTCAGACTGTCGGCCCTGCTTTTTACCTCAATGGCTTTGTTGTTCCATACTGCTGTTTTACTTTCGTTCAAAAGCATGGCCTCCCTGAATTCAGAATATATCTCGTCGTTTTTTGTTTCAATGGTATTCCCGGTCTTTTGCAAGCCTTCATCAATGATCTTAAAGGCATCGAGCACATCGGTTGATACATTCAGCGCCAACAATGCAGTCAGCACCAAATACATCATGCCAATCATTTTTTGTCTCGGTGTTTCTTTGCCGTGTGCCATAAAACGCAGGGATTATTTAATTACTTGTTAATGATCATATTCATAGCCGACAACATATTACCGTAAATGCTGTTCAGTGATGAAAGGTTATCACGCAGTTTGACGACTTCTTCCTTATACTTGCTGGTTTCGTCAATTGATTCCCTGAGCCTCTGAATCATATCGTCAATTCCTGAGTAAACCTGCTGAGCCCCCTTCAGATGATCACTGCTTTCCTTTATCTGCAGCTCATAAACTGCATTCAGTGCGGACAAATTCTTGTTGAGGGCCTCAAGATGCTGTTCATGAACGTTTCCGCTTTTGGAAATTGATTCGTGTTCGCCTTTAATGGTTTCTGCAATGCGGAAATAAGAATCAGACACTTCAGATCCTGATTTGGAAACCTGTTCTGCAGACTGAAGGTAGGCACTGGCCAGACTGTCAGCAGAACTCTTAATGGCTTCCGCCGTAGTAGAATATGTCTCATGCACGGTACCAATTGAACTGGCAGCCGATTGCATATTCGTAAGGAATTCTTTGGTAGCGGCAGATGCAGCTGAAATATCTGCAATATTGCTTGCCGCATTGTTCAGTCTTTGCAAACCTTCACCGATATTCTTCAATGTGTTCTCATCAATATAAGCCTCGCCCAGAAGATTTTCAATTCTTTCAAGGGGTCTTCCGCCATAACCCTGACCAAGTTCTTTCATTTCCCCCATTTCCTCTTCATCCGACATACCGGCCAGCTCAGGATATACAAGCGTCCAGTCAAGCTCTTCATGCAGGGGTTCAAAGGCTGAAAAGAAAAAGATGATTGCTTCCGTACAAAGTCCCAGGGTCAGGAACAGTCCCGCGAATTTCCAGTGCTGTATCTTAAACAAGGCCCCTATAATTACAACCGACGCGCCCCAGCCGTAAAGCTTAGCCATAAACTTTTTCCAGCCGGAACTTTCAACTATTTGTGCCAAACTAGCCATAGTCTTTAAACTTTAAATTAATGAACTTATGTTATTATTAGTTGCTGCCCATATAAGAGCGTACGCATCTGAATCCGATGTATGATTTAGCTGTATCCTGATATTCATATGTCCGGCTGCCGTTCTGCAGGAAATAAGCGATGTCTTTCCATGATCCGCCGCGGATTACTTTCCTTTTCATCACAGGTGGGTCATCCGGTTTTGCGTTGTAACGGTAATCCGGATTCAGGTCATTGGTGAACAAATATGCTGATTCATCATATGCACTTGATGTCCATTCTGCAACATTTCCTGCCATATCATACAGACCAAACTCATTGGGCTGGTATGAACCGACTGCAACTGTGGTTATGCCGCCATCATCCACATATCTGCCCCGCATGGGTTTAAAATTGGCCAGGAAACATCCGTCCAGGTTACGTGAGTAATAACTCCCCCAGGGATACATTGAATTGTCAAGTCCCCCCCGTGCAGCGTATTCCCACTCCGATTCTATAGGAAGCCTGTAATCAGGAACTCCCGGATGTCCGGTCGATCTCAGGGCAGCGTTCAGGAACATAGACCTCCAGATGCAGAATGCATTCGCCTGCTTCCAGGTCACTCCCACAACCGGATAGTTATCATAGGATGGATGCCAGAAATAATTGGTCGTATAAGGTTCATTGAATGAATAGGTAAAGTCGGCTATCCAAACCAGGGTATCGGGATACACATTCACCATATCCCGGATAACAAATGAGGAACGATCCCTGATATCTATCCTTTCGCCTTGATTATCAATAATATATCCGTCATATTGACGGGTGTCATAATTATACCGGTTCGATTTGTTGGCAGCCTGGTTCAGGTCTATCCACCAGTATTCATACATCAGTTTCCTGGTATCAATTTCCTTTTTGTTGTAAAATCTCTCCTGCTGGTTCAGATACAATTCGCTCAATATCTCATTGATCTCTTCATCTCTCAAATCAATTCTTGTTGCCCAGTTAATGGCCGGAGGGTCAATCAGATTGCCGTATTCATCCTCTGTTATGAGAAAATCATCAAGCTGTTCGCCCAGAATCCTTCTCATGATTGAATCCCGCACCCAAAATACAAACTGCCTGTATTCATTATTGGTGATTTCGGTCTCATCCATCCAGAACGCACCAGTTGTAACGGTTTTGGTCAGAGAGGTCTGTGCCCATGCGACATCCTGATCATTGGGTCCCATATTGTAGGAACCCTGTGGTATGAATACCATACCATAAGGATCGGGCTCATAAAACTTTGATCTGTTTTCAACACCAATCAGTTCGCCCCCTTTATAGCTGCCGGAACAACTGCTGATAACAGCCAGCAACAGAACAAAACCTGCAGAAATTAGCTTTTTCATAATCCAATAGATTTTACCATTAAAACAAGCTTTTCAATATTGTAATAACTGATACAACCTTATAAAAACCTGATACTTTTATATTTTTCCGGTACTCTTTCAACACCGATAATAAAATCATAGCCAATCATGACTTCATGCGAACCTTTCGAATAATTCGACAACGCCGAAGTGTCAAAATCATAAGAATAACCGATCTTTACACCGTTCAGTATATTCACTCCGATCATCCCGACTACTGCTGAGCCAATCCTATAGGTAACGCCGGCCCATAACTTTTTATTGTACATGAATACCGTGTTTAGATCAATTTTTGTTACACGGGTGTCTGTCTGTACAAAAACAGACGGCTGCAACTCGAATGCAGGATTCGATAACTGCAGATTATAACCTGCAGTCAGGTAAAAATGCCTGATCACTTTCTCTTTTGTTTCCGACAGGGACGATGATACTCCTTCCGTTTGATACACAAATTCATCCTGCATGATGTGAGTGGATGATATACCCACATACAGCTCGTCGGTCTGGTAAAACACCCCGGCACCCAGATCGAATATAAACTCGTTTTGTTTACCGTTGGGAATTGCCGCGTCCTGATCAGGTGAAATGTGTATCGGGGATGAGGGGATGCTCCATTCCGGATCAAGTTTGCGGTTTAAAAAACTGCCGCTGACTCCCAGGCCAAACCTCCCGCTGCCTAAAGTAAACTGATATGCGTAGGAAAGTGAAAGATTTATATCCTGGTTGAATCCGATCTCATCATAATAAATTGAAAGGCCTGCTCCGTGACTGGCCCCAAAAAGCCTGAAAGGAGCGCTCAGGTTCAGTACAACATCCCTTGGAGCCCCTTCTATTCCAACCCATTGCTGCCTCATTATGGCATGTGTTGAAATCATGTCACTGCTTCCGGCGTAACCGGGATTTACCGATATCAGATCGTACATATAATGACTTACTTGTCTTTCCTGTTGTGCTTCGGCAAACACAAATGTTGTCAAAGCAAAAAATATCAAGATTGATTTTTTCATATTTTTACTATCCTACTTTAATT